>CAVCAV010000101.1:0-9990 GCA_963600165.1 Christensenella sp. UBA1685
GGGGTAACCATGGGGAGGGGGTGGTAACCATGGAAATGTGCAAATGTGCAAATGTGCAAATGTGCAAATGTGCAAATGGAAGAATGATGGGGGCGTAGCGCATGGGGGCGAAGTCTCCTGACTTCGCATGAGCGAAAAACAAAAAACAATATTATGGAGAGAAAACAAAACGTTCAAAACAAACAAAACGGGGCTACGCCTTCAAGCGGTGAAGAAGGCGAAGCCTCGTTTTATTTGTTTTGAACGTTTTATTTTCAAGATACGAAGCGCAGCGCGTAGAGCGCGACGTTTCAAACGTCGCCTCCATAGAGGGTAGGAATGCCGCGCAAGCGAAGTCAGGAGACTTCGCCCCCATGCGCTACGCCCCCATCGTTCGCAAAGCATCCTTCATTTGCACATTTGCATATTTGCACATTTGCACATTCGCGAAGCGCAGCACGTAGAGCGCGACGTTTTAAACGTCGCCTCCATAGAGGGCGCAAAGCCGCGCAAGCGAGCTCGGGAGAGCTCGCCCCCATAGGTGGTTCGTGCGCTACTTTTCGTAGCACTTCACCTTCGTGCCGTCGTAGCCTACGGCCATGATGTATTTGGCACCGGAGGGGAAGAGCACGTAGGTGTAGCGTGAGGAGGTCTGCGAGTCGCCGAGACCGAACATGGAGATGCGGAGCAGGTTGCCGCTCTCGTCGTAGGTTTCGTAGCCCACGGCGTTTTTCCACACGTTGTTGTCTACCTTCACGCGGGTGCCGCTGGCGGTGCAGCCCTTGTTCGTCTCCACGTCGGTGACGAGGGCGGCCTTGTCGCGGAAGGTTTCCCAGTTGTAGGCGTTGATGTAGTTGAGGGCGGCGGGCACTTCGGCATAGTTTTGCGAAGCCACGTAGCTCTTCAGCTCGTCAATCTGGTCCTGGGTAATCACGAGCCACTCGCGCGAGTAGTCCTCGATGAGTGCCTTGATGGGGCGGAGCATGCCGGCCTTCTCGAAGAAGGGAAGGAAGTTCATCTTGGTGGAGTCGCAGAAGCGCTTCATGAACTTGAGCTGGTACTTGCCGTTGGTCATGTTGGCGTCGTTGGCCTGGCGTATGCCTTCAATCACCTTGCCGTAGGCGTTGGGCGACTGTGCGGCCTCCTGCGTGTAGAGCGTGAGCTGCCAGAGGGGCACCACCTTCACGAAGTGGTCGTAGTTTCTCCACGTGGTGGTCACGGTGCCGGTGCTCTTGCCGTTTTCGTCCTCGCCCGTCACGGTGACGGAGGTGGGGGTTGCGCCGTGGTAGTCGGGACCGTCCTGCAGCTGCCAGCTTACGCCTTTGCGCACACCCTCTTCGAGGTACGTTTCGAAGCGTCCGCCGCGCATGCCGGAGTAGTCGTCAATGCCGGAGTACTCGTCCTCAAGACGGTGCTCGCCGTTGCCGTAGGCATCCTTTGCTCCGAGTTTGTGCTGCACCCAGGCAGAGTAGATATTGTTGGTGGTTTCGCCGCAGCCCACCCACTTGAAGTCGGGGCGCACCTGGTTGACGTGGCCGAGCTCGTGGCCAAAGCCCCAGAAACCGAAGTCGTTGGGGTTGGTCCATTCGGCAAAGCTTCCGAAGGCGGCAGCAGCGCCTATGCCGTCGGCAAACATGCCGCTGCTCACGGGACGTGCAAACTGGTGGTTGCGGGGTTCTTCGCGCATGGTGGGCAGACCCATTATTTCGCGTTCGCGGCGGATGGTCTCGTCGTAGATGGTGGCGAGTTTCACACCGTTTTTCGGACAAACGCTCTTGGCGGTGGCCACGGGCACGGCCACCTGCATGCGCTGGGTGACGACGTCCACAATGTCGCTCTTCGTGTTGGCGAGAATCTTGGCCCAGTCGGCGTCGGTGTCGCCGCGGCGAAGGTCGAAGTATCCGGCCTCGGTGGCCATAGCGAAGTGGAGCTTCACGGTGGGGGCGTTGGCGTAGTCGTCGGTGTAGTAGGAAACGTAACCGTTGCCGCGGTTGGAGGCGGTGATCACGTTGGCACCGTTGCGAAGCGAGTAGGTGCTTTCGGGCTGTCCTTCAGTGGCAATGTCGTTGGCGTTGCTGAAGCACTTGATGATGAGGCTCACGGGGTGCTGGTTGTCAATGCCTTCGGCAAACACCACAATCTTGTCGCCCTCGGCAAAGTAGATGCCGGTGGGGTTTTCGTAGCGGCAGTAGCCGTTGGTCTTGAGGCGACCGGCGAGGGTTGACACGGTTTCGTAGGCGTCGAACGAGCCCACGCGGTACTTCGTGGAGTAGTCGCCGCCCTGGATGGTCATGGCGAGCTGGCGCAGATAGGGACTCTTCACTTTGGCTATGTCGGCTGCCGTGATGCCTTCCTTGAGCTCGGTGCAGAGCTTGGAGGTGAAGAGTTGGGAAATCTGTTCGTTGAGCGAATTGTCGCGTTTGTAGAATCCCATTTCGGCACAGGAGGCGAAGCCGTTGTTGCCGCTCTTGACGGAGATGCGCACGGCGGCCACGTCGTCGATGCCGTCTTCGCCGAAGTCAACTACGGAGGAGCTTGAACTGTAGCCGAAGTCGGCGTCGGCAATCTTCTTGAAGCTTGCGGGAGCAGACTTGAGGGCGTAGCTCACTTCTATCTGGCCGAAGTTGCCGTTGGTGTTGTTGTCGGCGCGCGGCGTGTACTGCAGGTAGTCCACGTGCGAGGCTTCCTTGAGCTTGTAGGTCAGGGTGTAGGGAAAACTGCCGCCGCTGTAGGGCGAGTGCCAGAGGGTGCTGGTCTTGCCGTCGTAGGTGCGCTCTATGCCTTCGCCGCTCTGTGAGGCCGAGGCCGTGGCGCTGCCTATGGTCAGCTTCGTGTCGCCGCCGATGGAGGCTGCAGACTGGTTCTTCTCTTGGCAGACCACCACGGTGCGTGTGAAGCTGCCGTCGGTGCTGCTGAGGGTGAACTGTGCGTAGCGCGGATTGATGTTGTCGTAGTAGTAGGTGGTGAAGAAGGTGAGGTTGCCGTTGGCTTCCTTTCGGAAACTTACCCAGTCGGCGTCGGCGGTTTTCTTCGTCACGGTGTAGTCTGCCACGTTCGACGCTACGGCCATGGTGCCGAAGCCAGCGTTGTAGCCTACGGTGAGGGTGTCGGCAGAGGTCATGATGTAGGGTGCTGCATCAGTGCTGCCCACTTTTATGCTCTGTGCGCTTGCCGTGCCTGACGACAGGGCTATGGCGGCGAGCATTCCGAGTTTGAGTATATGGTTCATTTTTGGGAAATGCTAAGATGGAATTATGGAACAAGCACTTTTTGTCCGTTTACAACGTAGATGCCGGCGGGGAGCGAGAAGGTGCTTTCGCCTGCGGCCACCTGGGTGCAGACCACCGTTACGCCGGCTGCGGAGCATACGTTGAGGCGGACGGGCTGCGAGGCTTGCACGGCAAGCTGTCCCTTGCGGGCGCTGAAGGTGAGGGCGTGCGAGCCTGTGGCCTGGTTGATGGCTTCGGTGGTGCCCACGTTGAACACGGCGGTGCGGAACGTGTAGCCGCTGTAGCTTGCCGAGGTGACGTTGAACGCCAGGCGCTTGTTGACGTCCTTGAACGTGTAGCGGTGGTTGCTCACGGTGTAGTCGGTGCCGGCGGTGAGGGCCGTGCCGTCTTCGTTCACCACGCTCACTTTGGCGTTGGTGGAGATGCCCCAGCCGTTTTGTGCCACAAGGCTGTAGAGGTCTACGGCTTCGCCCACTTCATAGACGTACTTGGGCAGACTGTAGGCCTTTTGTCCGCTGAGGTCCACGTTGAGCGTCTGTCCGCCGAAGACGAGCGAGGGCATGGAGTTGAGGAACAGGGCGTTGTTGGGCAGATAGACGTATTTGCACGTGCGCTTGCAGTCCTTGTTCCACGTCACGGTGGTGAGCTGGTTGTCGGCGGCGCTGAGATACTGGAGTTTGGAGGCTCCCTTGGAAAGGTCGAGCGTGGTGAGCTTGTTGTTGTCGAGACTCACTTCGGAAAGCTGCGCCGCTGTGGTGAAGTTGACGGTGGCGAACTGGTTGTTGCCGGCGCAGAGCGAACGGAGGCTCTTGTCCTGGGCAATGGGCAGCGTGGTGAGGCTGTTGTCCTGCACCCACACGGTCTCTGCCGTGCTGAGGATGGCGGCTGAGGGGAGTGCGGTGAGCTGGTTGCCGGAGCAGACGAGGCTGCCGAGGCGTGCGGTGGAGGCCAGGGTCAGTTTGGTCATGCCGTTGTTGGCCACGTTCACGCTGGTGAGGGCCTTGAGGGCTGAAGCGGTGAGCGTGCCTATCTGGTTGTCCTGGGCATCGAGCGTGGTGAGGGCCGTGTTTTTCGTCAGACTGAGTTCCTGAAGCTGGTTGTCGGCACAGTAGAGGCTGACGAGGGCGGGTGCTCCGCTCACGTCGAGTGCGGTAAGTTTGTCGCCCTGCAGGTAGAGGCTGGTGAGCGATTCGTCGGTGGTGATGGTGAGCGTGGAACTCTTCACGTCAATCTCCTGGAGCGAGCCGTCGGACTCAACGGTTTGCTGCGAGCCGTCGCCCCAGGTGAGTGTGGCGGTGAGGTCTGCATTGAGGGCCACGGCAAGTTTCTCGCCAGTCGCCAAGGCGGTGGTGAGTTTCACTTCGTCTGCCCGAAGTTGCAGTGCTCCTCCTGCCAGCATGAGGGAGGTGAGGAGCAAGGGTAGCTTGTGGTTCATTTATGTGTTTGTTGTTAAGATTCTCGGTTGATGGTGTGCGGTAAAAAAATATGGGTGCACTATCCGTGTGGCGAATTTCGGCAATTTTTCCGAAAGGTGCAACATTGCAAGGTCTATTTAGCGAATGTTTAGCATAAAGGAACTGCGCGTTCGCGCGCGCACGCGTATACACCGAAGTTTGTGCAAACTGCTGTCAGCCTTCATGCGCAGGAAGCGCTTCGCGAATGTGCAAATGTGCAGATGTGCAGATGTGCAAATAGGTTGCGCCATGCCCTACATATGGGGGCGAAGACTCCTGACTTTGCTTGAGCGGCTTTCCCCTCTATGGGGGCGACGTTTGAAACGTCGCGTTCTACACGGCACTTTGAAGGCGTAGCGCATGGGGGCGAAGACTCCTGACTTCGCTTGAGCGGCTTTCCCCTCTATGGGGGCGACGTTTGAAACGTCGCGTTCTACACGGCACTTTGAAGGCGTAGCGCATGGGGGCGAAGACTCCTGACTTCGCTTGAGCGGCTTTCCCCTCTATGGGGGCGACGTTTGAAACGTCGCGTTCTACACGGCACTTTGAAGGCGTAGCGCATGGGGGCGAAGACTCCTGACTTCGCTTGAGCGGCTTTCCCCTCTATGGGGGCGACGTTTGAAACGTCGCGTTCTACACGGCACTTTGAAGGCGTAGTTCATTTGCACATTTGCATATTTGCATATTTGCACATTCGCGAAACGTCGCCCCCATACGCTACGCGCCCATCGTTCGCCCCCATCGTTCGCTGACAGCAACAATAATCATACACAAATGTTTTGTTTTATTAAAGCTTTGCTGTCAGCCTTGTCCGTGACCGATTTTTATATGCTTTGACGAAAAATTTACCCTTGCAGAAAAGTTACCGTCACCATAAAGCAGAAGCCGAAACGCTTGAACTACAGTTGGAAATATGGTCTTTTTACCGGCGAGGCTGACAGATGACGGCAACTTGCACAAACTTCGGTGTATATGCGTGCGTACGCGCGCGTGAAGCGAGCGTTTTGAAAGGAGCAGTGGAGCAACGCAAAAGTGTAAACTTCTGCAAAAAACTTTCTGCGACCCCAACGTGTTGGGGCTAGGGGAAATTCTCACGGCGTGCCTTGGATTTTCAATTCCGCGCCTTGGAATTTTGCGAACGATGGGGCGAGCTATGGGGCGAACGATGGGGGCGAGGTCTCCCGACCTCGCTTCGCCGCAAAAGGCAACTATAAAAAAGATTGCTCACCTCGCGCAAGCGAGCTCGGGAGAGCTCGCCCCCATCGTTCGCCCCCATCATTTGCCCACATTTGTCATCGCCAATCCTTTGGAATCGTCCGATTTTGGTAATTTTGCGCAGAAATTTTTGAAGCTACAGTTTTTCTAAAAATCCTATTATTGAAATGACTCTCGACTACATTTTCTCCCGTTTGAACGTTCAGCAGATAGCCAGCGCCTTCATTGTGCTCTTCGCCGTGATAGGCGTGCTGGGCTCCACCCCCATTTTCATCACCCTCAAACAGGAGGGACGACCCGTCAATGCCCTCAAGGCCACACTCATTTCCACGGCGCTCCTTCTGGTGTTCTTCTTCGCCGGCGACATCATTCTCCAGCTCTTCAGCGTGGACATCGAGTCGTTCGCCGTGGCGGGTTCGCTCGTTATCTTTTTCCTCGCTCTTGAAATGCTTCTCGACGTGGAGATTTTCAAAAACCAGGGGCCCATAAAGTCCGCCACGCTCGTGCCCGTGGTGTTCCCCCTCATTGCCGGCGCAGGTTCGTTCACCACGCTCATCTCGCTCCGTGCAGAATATGCGCAGGTGAACATCATCATCGGCCTTTTGCTCAACATGATTTTCGTCTACTGCGTGCTCCGCGGCACGGAACGCATTGAGCGCATCATTTCCAAGAGCGCCATCTACATTCTCCGCAAATTCTTCGGCATCATCCTCCTGGCCATTTCCGTCCGCCTCTTCACCGTCAACCTCAGCGCGCTGCTGCAGAGCTTTAATTGAGGGGGATGAATGGTCGCTTGAGCCCGTTCCCGCACATGGGGGCGACGATTGAATCGTCGCGTTCTAAACGACCATCCCTTTTACATATGTTTGCCGTGTAGAGCGCGACGATTCAATCGTCGCCTCCATAGAAGGTGCACAACAAAAACGAACAAACCGGGCTGCGCTTGGGTCTTTACTCCAAGCGCAGCCCGGTTTGTTCTAAAAGAGTTCGTCTGTCGGTTTTATTCCACCACCACTTTGAACGTGCCGTTCTCCGTCTTCACCACATAAACGCCGGGGGCGAAGGCGGTGTCGGCCAGTGTGGCGGCCGAGGCGAAGACCACGGTGCGGCCGGCAGCGTCAGCCACGTGGATGTGGCCCTGTGCACCGCTGACGGCGATGTGGCTGCGGGAGGTGCTGACGCTTGCGCGCTGCAGTTCGGTTTGGGTTATGGCATCGGTCACCTGAGTGTCGGCGGTGAGCGCGGCGCTCTCGTTGTTTCCGGCATAGCGGCATGCCACCTTGAAGCGGTGCGTACCCTTGGGAAGTCCGCTCACGAGGGTGCCGTGTGCAGTGGTCTGGCCGAGGAGTGCGTCGTCACAGTAGACCGAGAATGCACGCGGATAGATAAGGTCGAGGTCCACGTCGTAAGGCTCGTCGGCGAAGTCCATCGTTTGCAGTGCGGCGGTGCTCGAAGCCGGTGCGGTGAGCGTGGCGGCGACGTAGAAGTTTCCCTGTGCCTGTTCCACTTCCACAAAGCGTCCGTCCTCCCAAACGAGGTTGCCGCGGCCCGGCGTGAGCTGTTTGCTGTCGCAGGCCAGCGTGACGTAGCCGTTGGTGGGCTGCAGGTTGAGCGCGAGCCAATAGCTGTGGCCTTCGCGGATGGTGACGGGTTGCGTGAGCTTGATGTCGCGGAGCTGGGCGGAGGCAAATTCCTTCACGTTGCGTTCCGAAACGAGCTGCGGATTCGCGCCGTCGGCGTCGCCTTCGTAAATGCGGAGTTTGGCGGCCAGCGTGGCAGGACCCTGAAGGGGTACGAACGACATGCGCGTAATGATGCAGCCCACGTAGGTGCTGAGGTCGGCAGGCGTGTAGAGGTTGGCCACTTCCACTTCGTCCGTGTAGTCGTCGAACATGAGCAGGCGGTCGTTGAAGACTTCGGCGCGCTGGAGCGTTTTGTTCACCTCCCACTGCAGACGCACGCCGCTGCCCTCACTGACGGCGGAAAGGGACGTGAGCTTGTTGCCGGGCACGCGCACCGAGGCTTTCTGCGTGCGCGACTTGAGGCTGTCGGTGTAGGTGGCGTCCACTTCGTAGCAGACGGTCTCTTCGGTGGGTGCTGAATTGTCGGTGAAGGCAAGGTTGGTGGTGCGGGCAATGGTCGACTTGTCGCGATATACATTATAATGGTGTATGCTGCGGGTTTCGTCGGCTGCCGGCTTGCTCCACGAGAGTTCCACGTTGCCGTCGTGCGCCTTGGCCTGGAAGGCGGCGGGACTGGGCGGCTCCGCTTCGCGGCGGAAGGTGAAGCTGACGGTGCCGTCGGCGTTCTCGCTGATGTCGTGGAGTCCGCAGTAGGCATAGCGTCCCTCCAGGGAGTGGGTGGAAGGAAGCGTGAAGTCGGTGAATTCCGTGTGGCCGTAGTCGGAAGGGAAGGGTGCCGTGGCCGAATTGACGCTACCGAACGAGGCCGGACGCAGGTCGGGGTCGACACCGGCATCGGCACAAACGGTGTAGATGCCCTGCGGATAGGTGGCGTTGATGTCGTTGGTCGGCAGTTTTTCCTTTATGATGCTTTCGTTTACGTGGTAGACGAGCAGGCCGTGGCCGGGAAGGGCGGCGTCGAACGAGCGCTGCTGGCGGTTTTCGAGGATGAAATAGTCGCCGTCGGTGCTCGTGCTGAGTTTGTAGACCGTGTCGTCGTCCTGAGCTGCGCCGAGGGCGCTCACGGTGGTGTCGTCGGTGAGTTCGATGGCTTTCACCCATCCCCACACCCACTTCTGCCAGGCGCTGACGCCGGCCGGACTGCTGCCGAGCGTGCCGTTCCAGGCGCCTGAACCCATGAGGTCCCATGCGCCCGTGCCGCAAAACTCGCCGTCGGAAGCGCTGTAGTCGGTGTCGTACACGTCGGGGGCGCCGAGGTTGTGGCCGAACTCGTGGCAGATGACGCCCGGGTTGGACATGGTGGTGCCTGCGAGGAGTTCGGGTTCGATGGTGTAGCGCGCCACGCGCACGCCGCCCACGGTGGTGCCGTAGATGACGGTGCTGTGCGACCATATGTCGTCGGTGCTCTGCGAGGTCTCCTGTCCGTAGCCCTGGTGGATGACGGCAAGTCCGTCGAGCACACCGTCGCCGTCGTTGTCGAACTGCTTGAGGTCGAGCGTGTCGGCTACCATCTGCAAGGCTTCCACCACGAGGTTCTGGGCGTTGTCGGTATTGTAGACGGCCTTCGAGTGGGGCACCTGTATCCAGTTGGTCACCGTGACGTCGATGTCGAGTTTGCCGTGCGACTGCTCAAGGTAGTAGTCGCGGAACGAACCCGTGCCGTTGTAGCCCTTGGCGTTCATCATGCGGTGGAAGTCCTGTGCCGTGCAGGTGGTCTTCGTGTCGGAAAAGTTGACGAGAATCACGAGCAGCTTGCGTTTGCCTGAGGTGGGAAACGTGGCATCGACCGTCGTGCCCTCGGGCGGTGCGGCTTCGGTGTTGGCGAGCGTGTGTACCGCACTGTTTGCCATGGCCACGTCGGCGCTGACGGTGCGGAATGTGCCGAAGCGCTCGCGCATCAGTTTCGTTTGCGACGGGGAGAATCGCAGTTTGGGCGCAATGCCTTGCAGGCGTGCCGCATCCGTAGTGCCGGTGTAGCGAAGCTTAGAGGGCTGGAGCGCCCCTGTAGCATCGGGCTGCGCAAAGGTGAAGAAGCCTTCGGCATCGCGCAGAAGGGTGAAGCCGTCGGGCGTTTCGCTCCAGTGGACGCGCTCGTCGCCGCACTGGCGCACCGTGACCGTGGTGCCGTCGGGCTGGCGCACCGTCACGGGTTTCGGATAGGCCGGCACGGCTTGCGCTGTAAGTCCGCCGGCCAGCATTGCTATAAGAAGAAAAAACTTTTTCAAGGAAGGAAGGGGTTAAAAATGTGCGAATGTGCAAATATGCAAATGTGCAAATGAGCTGCGCCGCATGTGCGCCCTCTATGGAGGCGACGTTTGAAACGTCGCGCTCTACACGGTGTTTTAAGAATAAAACTTTCAAAACAAAGAAAACGGGGCTACGCCTTTCGAATGTGCAGATGTGCAAATGTGCAGATGTGCAAATGAGCTGCGCCGCATGTGCGCCCTCTATGGAGGCGACGTTTGAAAC
>CAVCAV010000102.1:0-9934 GCA_963600165.1 Christensenella sp. UBA1685
ACCCAGGCCGCGTCACTTCGTTCCGTGACCTGGGCTTACGAGTGGTGGCCTTTCAGGCCGCTCGCCGCCCAAATCTCTCCATGGATAACATCTGCTCAACGATATCCGATTCTTCACAAAAATAATGCCGCGCCACAACGGCTTTTACAGAAGCGAAATCATCTAACAAACTTTACCTCATAACTCAACCACATGAAAACAGTAACCTTAAAAGCGCTCACCTCGTGCGTGATCATGGCCACCGCACTACAGGCACACGCCCAGAGCACTGCCTCAGAAGGCAGCAAGGGCGAAGAACGCAACGTGATGCTCAACGCTGCCGACGCCAACAAACCCCGCGAAATACAGATAGGTTTGCCCAGTGAGGACGTGAACGTCTACGAAAACGGCCTGCCCGCCGTCTACTCCACCTCCGTGCACAAACTCTCCGCCCACTGGCGCAACGACGCCAGCCTCGGTTCCACGGGCCTGCTCTCGCCCTCGGAGTCGGCCATCACCACGGGCAACATTGCCTACTCCGTCACCGCATTCAGCGACCTCGGACAGAAAGACTTCCACGGAAAACTCAACTACCACGTCAACCACTTCGGCATGCAGAACTTCGACCTCGCCTTCAGCGGCGGCATAGGCAAGAACTGGCTCTACAATGCGGGCACCTACCAAAACTTCGACCCGGGAAGCTTCAAGCTGCAGTTTACCGACTTTGCCGACCGCACACAAATCTACCACGCCGGCCTCACGCGCCTGCTCGGTGAAGGCAAGGGCTACATTTCGCTCCAATACAAGCACGCCAACAGCAAAAATCCCGGCAACTTCGCCAACGCCGCCCCCTTCCAGTACGTGGGCGACGGCTCCATAAAGAAGGTGAACGGCTTCCGTCCCGGCAACGACTCCTACGTGCCATACAACGGCGCGTTCACCTACACCGACATCATGACGGGCGAGAAAAAGACGTGGAACTTCAACAAAGGCAGCGAGAACCGCTCACACGAAGTGGCCCTGCTCTCCAACTACAACTTCGACAACGGACTGCAGTGGAAGTTCAACGCCAAACTCCTCTACGCCCCCGTGGCCAACTACGTGGACTTCGGCGGCAGCACCATCAGCGAAGTGACGGCGGCCGACGGCTACACGCTCGAAGACGGCCAGGCCTACGAAGGTCTCATCGAGGGACGCCGCACCTGGCTCCACTTCGGCAAGGTGACGAGCGGCATGGTCACCACCGAACTCAACAAACAGTTTGGCAACCATGGCGTACGCCTCGGACTCAACGAGTGGTACTACCACCTCAACTACCATTCGTCCTCCCTCCAGTGGACCGGTACGGTAGCAGCCTATCCCCAAGTGCTCTACACCACCGCCGCCGACCCCACCGACCCCACGCTCACGCCCAAGCGCACACAGACTTACGGCTACAACGAGCTCAGTCCGGAATACACCAAGGGCAGCGAGAACAAGCTGGCCGTTTACCTCACGGACAACTGGCAGGTGAACAGCAAGCTCAAGCTCTACTACGGCGCGCGCCTGGAGTACTACCGCATGTCGGCCGACCAGATTTCCGCCTCGCGTTTCCAGGGTTTCCACATCGGCGACTTCAACACCTATTCGCGTGACGAGAGCGGCAACATCGTGGCCACGGCCCACAGCATTCATCCGGCCAACGTGACGAAGAACAAGCTCAACTACGCCGCCACGGCACAGCTCACCTACGACGTGGCGAAGGGCTTCGGCATCATGGCCGACGGTACCATTGCCACGCGCTACCCGCGCATCAGCGACTATGCCGGCACAGGCCCCACCGAAGAGCAGTACAAGCGCGTGACCATCCCCCTCGTACGAGGCGGCATCTACTACAAGAACAAGTGGTTGGACCTCTCCTCCATGGTCACCTACATTGCCAAGTCGAACAACATCGACCAGCAGAACCTCACCAAGCCCGGGACCACCGAGGGCAAGACGGTACTCCTTATATATAATATACAGACCATCGGCTGGACCACTACGGCCGAGCTCAAGCCTTTCAAGAACTTCTCGCTCCACGCCCTCTTCACCTACCAGAAGCCGGTGTACAAGAACTACAACGCCAGCGTGACGTTCAGCGACGGCCAGCAGATGTCGGTCAATGCCAACAACATGATTGTGAAGGAAATACCGCAGATTCTCGTTGAGCTCGACCCGAAGTACAACATTACGAAGGACCTCAACGTCTGGCTCAGCTTCCGCTACTTCGGCAAGACGTACGCCAACCTTCAGGAAGCGCTCTACTTCAACGGCCACTGGGAAACCTTTGGCGGCATCAACTGGAACGTCAACAAGCGACTGAGCGTGGGCGCCAGCGTCATCAACTTCCTCAACCAAACGGGAGCAAAGGGCACCATCAGCGGTTCCGAGCTCATCAGCAAGGACAACGCCGGACAGTATGCCGGCAAGTACATGAGCGGCAGCTACCTCCGTCCCTTCACCGTGGAGTTCAGCGCAAGCTTCAAATTCTAAACCTCCATCGCCCTACTTGGCGCACTTGTTATTATAAGAAAACACCACACTACAAATCGAACAACAACCATGAACATTATCAATCCCATCCTCGGCAAAGCGCCCAAGCTCTTTCTGCTGGGAAGCCTTATTGCCCTCTCTGCCAATGCGCAGACCATTCGCGTAAGCACTGACAAGACGGACCTCGTGATGAAGGTTTCGCCCAAAGGCCGCCTCTACCAGACCTACTTCGGCGACAAGCTCAAAAACGCCGCCGACTACGACAACATCCCCTGGAACACCTACGCCGCTTCGGACGGCTCCGTGTCGGTTCGCGGACATGAGGTCTATGCCGGTTCGGGCAACGAGGACTACTTCGAACCCGCCATTGCCATCACGCATGCCGACGGCAACATGACGACATATCTCAACTACAAGTCGTCGGAAACGAAGGCCATTGACGGAGGCACGGAGACCGTCGTCACACTCCAGGACGCCAAATATCCCGTCACCGTGAAGCTCCACTACGCTGCCTATGCCAAAGAAAACGTCATCAAGGCATGGACCGAAATCGTGCACCAGGAAAAACAGCCCATCACGCTCTGGCGCTACAGCAGCACGATGCTCTACTTCAACGCGCCGAAGTATTTCCTCACGTCCTACCACAGCGACTGGGCGCGTGAGGGACAGCCCGAAACGAAGCAGCTCACTACGGGCAAAATGGTGATCGACACGAAGCTCGGCACGCGCGCCGCCATGCACACCGAGCCGTTCTTCGAACTCGGCCTCGACGAGCCGGCAAAGGAGAACGAGGGCAACGTGGTGCTCGGCACCATAGGCTGGACGGGCAACTTCCGCTTCACCTTTGAAGTGGACAACGTGGGCGGACTCCGCGTCATCCCCGCCATCAACCCCTATGCCTCCGATTATAAACTGAAGGCCGGCGAAACGTTCACCACGCCCGAATTCATCTTCACCACGAGCACCACGGGTACGGGCCAGGCCAGCCGCAATCTCCACGACTGGGCACGCCGCTACCAGGTGAACATGGGCACGGGCGACCGCCTCACGCTGCTCAACAACTGGGAAAACACGGGCTTCGACTTCAACCAGCAAAGCCTCGCCGAACTCATGAAGGACGCCAAGGACCTCGGCGTGGACATGTTCCTCCTTGACGACGGATGGTTTGCCAACAAATATCCGCGCAAGGACGACCACGCCGGACTCGGCGACTGGGACGTGACGCACTCCAAGCTACCCGACGGCATCCCCGGCCTCGTGCGCGATGCAAAGGCTGCCGGCGTGAAGTTCGGCATTTGGGTGGAGCCTGAAATGGTGAACCCCAAGAGCGAACTCTTCGAAAAGCATCCCGACTGGGTCATCCAGCAGCCTAACCGCGAGACTTACTACTATCGCAACCAGCTCGTGCTCGACATCTCCAACCCCAAAGTGCAGGACTACGTGTTCGGCGTGATTGACCGCATCATGACGGAGAACCCCGACGTGGCCTACTTCAAGTGGGACTGCAACAGCCCCATCACCAACATCTACTCGCCTTACCACAAAGCCAACCAGGGCAATTTCTACATCGACCACGTGCGCGGCGTCTATGCCGTGATGCAACGCATCAAGGCAAAATATCCCAACCTTCCCATGATGCTCTGCTCGGGCGGCGGCGGACGTATGGACTACGAGGCGCTGAAGTATTTCACCGAGTTCTGGTGCTCCGACGACACCGACCCCTACGAACGCCTCTACATCCAGTGGAGCCTTTCGAAGTTCTTCCCCGCCAAGACGATGGGCTCGCACGTGACGAACTGGAACAAAAACACGAGCGTGAAGTTCCGCACCGACGTTTGCAGCATGTGCAAGCTCGGTTTCGACATCGACCTCAAGCCGCTCAAGGGCACTCCCGATTATGAATTCGTACAAGGCGCCGTGAAGAACTGGCTCCGCCTGAAACCCGTCATCCTCGACGGCGAGCAGTACCGCCTCGTTTCGCCCTACGAGGGCAACCACTGCGCAGTGAACTACGTGTCGACAGACAAGAGCCACGCCGTGGCCTTCGCCTACAATCTCCATCCGCGCTACAAGGAGCCTTCGCTCAACGTGCGCCTGCAGGGCCTCGACCCCACGCGTCAGTACACGGTGGAAGAGATTAACCTCATGCCCGGCACGCAGTCGGCCTTCGACTTCAACGGCAAGCGGTTCAGCGGCGACTACCTCATGAAGGTGGGTCTCCCCATGCTCTCGCCCGATGAAGGCACGAGCCACGTGTTTGAACTCAAGTAAAGCCCCGTTTCAAAAGCATTAATTCCATATATATAAGGAAGCAGGAGACAAACCCCGCACGTCGGGTGTTTGCCTCCTGCTTTTATTTTGCAGTTGCGCCAAGGGGACGGAAACCGTCGCCTGGTCATTATAATAATGTCAGAGCACGCCTTGTGCCATCATGGCATGGGCCACCTTCATGAAGCCGGCCACGTTGGCGCCGCGCACGAAGTTGATGTACTGGCCCTCTTGTCCGTAACGCACGCACTGGTCGTGAACGGCGGACATGATGTGGTGCAGGCGCTCGTCCACTTCCTGTTCAGTCCAGGAAATGTGCATGGCATTTTGCGTCATTTCAAGTCCGGAAGTGGCCACGCCGCCCGAGTTGACGGCCTTGCCCGGAGCGAAGGGAGTGCGGTGGGCAATGAAGTAGTCCACGGCTTCGGCGGTGCAGCCCATGTTGCTCACCTCTGCCACCAGTTTCACGCCGTTGGCCACAAGGGCTTCTGCGTCGTGGGCGTCAAGCTCGTTCTGCGTGGCACAGGGCAGTGCAATGTCGACGTGCTGTTCCCATGGTTTCTTGCCGGGATAGAAGGTGGCTTCGGGGTAACGCTCGGCATAGGGTGCCACCACGTCGTTGCCCGAGAGGCGGAGGTCAAGCATATAGTCTATCTTCTCTCCGTTCACGCCCTTGGGGTCGTAGACGTAGCCGTCGGGACCGCTGAGCGTCACCACTTTGGCACCCATTTCGGTGGCTTTCTTGGCAGCGCCCCAAGCCACGTTGCCGAAACCGGAAATGGCCACGGTCTTGCCTTCGATGTCCATGCCGTAATCGGCAAGCATCTGTTTCACAAAGTAAAGCGCGCCGAAGCCGGTGGCCTCGGGACGGAGGAGCGAACCGCCGAACTCCAGGCCTTTTCCCGTAAAGGTGCCGGTGTGTTCGCGCGTGAGTTTTTTATACATGCCGAACATGTAGCCCACTTCGCGTCCGCCTACGCCGATGTCGCCTGCGGGCACGTCCTGGTCGGGGCCGAGGTTGCGCCAGAGCTCAAGGATGTAGGCTTGGCAGAAGCGCATGATTTCCTGTTCGCTGCGGCCGCGGGGAGCAAAGTCGGAGCCACCTTTGGCGCCGCCCATAGGGAGCGTAGTGAGGGCGTTCTTGAACGTTTGTTCGAAGCCGAGGAACTTGAGGATGCTGAGGTTGACAGAGGGATGGAAACGCACGCCTCCTTTGTAGGGGCCTATGGCGTTGTTGAACTGTACGCGGTGGCCGAGATTGACGTGCACTTCGCCGTCGTCGTCGGTCCAGGGCACGCGGAAGGAGATGATGCGGTCGGGCTCGACAAGGCGTTCCACGAGTTTCACACGCTCGAATTCGGGGTGCTCGTTGTAGATGTCTTCGATGGAAAGGAGCACTTCGCGCACGGCTTGCAGGTATTCGGATTCGCCCGGATGCTTGGCTTCAAGATTCTGAAGGATGAGGTCTGTTTTCATGTGATAGGTAGAATGATAAGGTTGGGTGATAGGAAAGGTTAGTTTGTTGTTCTGCACAAATGTAAGGAATAAAGGCCGAGTAGGCCAAATCCTGTGCATTGAAAAACGTGAAATGTGCCCAAGAACATGACTTTCCGAGCAAAATGTCAGATTCCACAGGTTCTGGCAAGGGACGGATTCCGTAGAAAGAAGAACGCAAGGAGCGGAACGTACGGGTTGCATCCGTATGTTCCGCTCCTTGCGGTTGTTGTCGTTGTGGTTTAGCAATGTTCAAGAAAACAAGTGGCCAATTTGTTAAGCGCAGCAAGCGGCCTGAAAGGCCAACACAACATAGCCCAGGGCAAGCGAAGCGACACCCTGGGTTCAGATGCCAATAATGGCCATGCGCCCTGAAAGGGCAGCATAATGTCTATTTCGGACAAATTGCAGCGCACGTGTAGCCATGGTGTTGCCCTTTCAGGGCGCGCAATCAGGGTGGTTGCATTTACCCAGGGTGTCGCTTCGCTTGCCCTGGGCTATGTTGTGTTGGGCTTTCAGCCCGCTCTTCGCGCAATATCCATTGCTGACTATGGGGCAATCTATTTTTTACATGTTACAATAATGTTCCTACGCTTTACCCTCGCGTTACTTCTCGGGATAGAGCGTGTTCCACCATGTGGCGTCGCCCTGGAGATACTTGGCAAACCAGGCAAAGATGGCGTTTTGCCAAACGAGGCGCTTCTTGAAGTCGGTGACCACGTGGTTGGCGTCTTCCACCTGTATGTAGCTCACGTCGCGGCCCAGAATCTTGAGTGCGGTGTACATTTGCTGGCTCTCGTTGGTGGGCACATTGGTGTCGACGGTGCCGTGGAGGAGCAGCAGGGGCGTGTGGATTTTGTCGGCATTGAAGAGGGGCGACTGCTTGACGTAGAGGTCGGGGTTGTTCCACGGATAACTGCCGTACTGGGCACACTGCCCGTAGGTGTAGCCCCAATATCCCCCACCCCAGTAACTGGCAATGTTGCTGATTCCGGCATGGGAAACGGCGGCGGCGAAGATGTCGGTGCGCGTTTGAAGGTACTGCGTCATGAAACCGCCGTACGAAGCGCCCATGCAGCCCACCTTGGTGGCGTCGACAAAGGGATGTTCGGCAAGGAAACGCTTGGTGCCTTCAATGATGTCGTCGCCCGACTCCTTGCCCCAGGTGTTGACGTGGCGGGCAGCGAACTCCTGTCCGTAACCGATGGCTCCGCTGGGTTCACACACGTAGACGACGTAGCCCTGGCCGGCAAGCACCTGAAGGGGATACTGAAACTGCAGCGTCTTGCCCGTGGGGGTGCAACCGCCGTAGTAGTAGACGATGAGGGGATACTTCTTCGTGGCGTCGAAGTCGGGGGGAAGAATGTAGAACCCCTGGATGGAGTCGCCACGCGAGGCTTTGAACGACCAGTCGGCCACGTGGCCTACCTTCACGTCGAGATACATTTCGTCGAAATTGTTCGGCCCGATGCGTCGCGAAGCGCCTGCGCCCTTGGCGGTGAGCGTGGCGGTGAACATTTCGCGGGCACGCTCGCCGGTCTGTCCGAAGTAGACGATGGTGGGTACGCTCGTGGCGGTGGAAAGGCTCCATCCCTGCACGTAGGTCAAGGGGAGTGCATAACGGGTGCGCTTGAGCGTTTGGGGATTGAGGCGGTAGATTACTTCATCGCAGCCGTCGGTGGCACGGAAGTAGATGTTGCCGTCGGCCGTTTCCCACATGTAGTCGTCAACGCAGGGGGCGAAGTCGGGAAGGAGGGGCTTGGTGGTGTGCGAGGCTATGTCGTAGAGATAGAGGCGGTAGTCGAACGAGTTGGGGAACTGCCCTTCCTTCACTTCCGAACCGATGGAGTTGAATGCGGCGGGCGAGGCTTTCACGAGGAGCTGCTTCTCGTCGGGCGAGAACTTGGCTTCGGCCACGAAGACGGTGTCGGAAATGAGCGTGTCAACATGTCCGGTGTAGGCGTCCATGCGGAGGAACGACATGCGGTCGAAGGGTTGCTTGTGGGCGTCGAAGGAGGAGGTGGCGAGCAGCAGACTGCGTCCGCTGGCGGAGATATCGCAGAGCCACGTGTTCTCTTTTCCGAAGGTGAGGCGCTGGCTGAGACCTGTCTTTAGGTCGTGACGCCAGAGGGAACTGCGGTTGCGCCAGCCGGGCATGCGGTCGTCGGGATCCTGCAGGCGTTTGAGTCCGTTGGTCTCCTTGGTGCCTTCTTCGTCCTTTGAGTAGATGACGTAGTCGGCGGCAGGAGAGAACCCTACGATGCCCTCGGGAAGGGCGGTTGCCACGGTGCGTTCGGTGCGGGTGGCGGGGTCGAAGAAGACGAGTTCGCGTCCGTCGGCCGACTTGCGGATGTAGCTTAGCACGTCCTTTTTGCCGCGCTGCCAGCTGGTGCGCACGTATTCGTTGAAATGAAGGAGTTCGCGGCCTGTGGCGAGTTCGGTGAGGGAGGTGGTATAGGGTGCCGTGCCGTCGGCTTTCATGTAGTAGCTGGTGGTGACGAGGTAGCGGCCCGACGGGGAGAGTTCGGCGGAGCGGTACTGGTTGCCGAGGAGCATGTCGGCCATGGTGTAGGGGCGCTTGCCCTGTGCGTTGACGGTGGCGCCCTGGAGTCCGTCGCCCACGAGGCTTACGCGGAACGTGTCGGCGTCGGCTTTCTGCGTGAGCACGAGGAGGGCCATTTCGGTGCGGCCGGGAGCGAGGGTGAAGCTCTTGTCGACGCTTTCGGTGCGGTTGATGTAGAGCTTGCAGTTCTTTATGCCGTCGATCTTCACGGTGCCTTTGGCAAACCTGGGGGTCTGCACGTTGAAACGCACCACGCGGAGTGCGCTCTGCCCGTCGGCCGCGGGGGCAAGGGCGTCGTTGCGGCTAATGGCGGTGGTTGACTTGGAAGAACGTGACGAATTGACGGAAGTGACGAGCTGTGCGTTGGCCTGAAGCGTTTCGGTGGCGTCGTAGGGTTTACCCTGGTTGTTGAGCGTGTCGGCGGCATAGGGCGCAGCCACGGCATAGGGGCCTTCTACGGTGGCGCGGTCTATCTGCAGCGTGTCTGTGGCTGCAGCGGAGAGGGCCAGCAGGAGGGAGGTGATGAGCATGGGAGAAATAAAAGGTATGGGGGTAATGTGTGAATGTGCAAATGTGCTGCGCAGCATATGGGCAAGCGATGGGGGCGAACGATGGGGGCGAAGTCTCCTGACTTCGCATGGGCGATATAGGATTCGTGTAGAGCGCGACGTTTTAAACGTCGCCTCCATAGTGCGTGTAAGGGTCGCGCAAGCGAGCTCGGGAGAGCTCGCCCCCATCGTTCGCTCAGACAGGTGCAAAGTGCAACTCATTTGCACATTTTCATATTTGCACATTTGCACATTCGCGCCCGCGCGATGCGCCTACAATCCTTCGCGCTGCTGCCCCATGAGCTGGAAGTCCTTTTTGCGGAGCTTGAAGCTGTTGGTGAGGTATTTGTCGCGCACCACTTGGTTGTTGGCGAGCTCTTCGGGCGTGCCCTGGAAGAGGATGCGGCCTTCGAAGAGGAGGTAGGCACGGTCGGTGATGCAGAGGGTTTCTTCCACGTTGTGGTCGGTGATGAGGATGCCGATGTTGCGGTCCTTGAGTTTCCACACGATGTACTGGATGTCCTCCACGGCAATGGGGTCTACGCCGGCGAAGGGTTCGTCGAGCATG
>CAVCAV010000103.1:0-9874 GCA_963600165.1 Christensenella sp. UBA1685
CGTGTAGAGCGCGAAGTCAGGAGACTTCGCCCCCATCGTTCGCTTCATCGTTCGCTCTCCCATCGTTTGCAAAAAAAACTCCGTTTTTCTCTATGAATTTTCTTCTCTCTCTTTCCCGTTTTGTAAGCAAACACATGGCAGTGTGCATCATTGCCGTCGCTGCCCTTGCGCTGGCGTGTCCGGCAGGGGTTAGCAGCGTGTTGAAGACGAGCTATGTCAATCCCCTGTTGGGCATCGTGATGTTCGGCATGGGCCTCACGCTCAAGCCCTCCGACTTCCGCGTCGTCTTCAGCCACCCCAAGGACGTGGCCATCGGCACCGTGGCACAGTTTGCCATCATGCCCCTCGTGGCGTGGGCGCTGACGAAGGTGTTCCACCTTCCTGCCGAACTCGCCGTGGGCGTTATCCTCGTCGGCACGTGTCCCGGCGGCACGTCGTCCAACGTCATCACCTATCTGGCCAAAGGCGACGTCGCCCTCTCCGTGGGCATCACCGCCATGTCCACCGTGCTTGCTCCCCTCATGACGCCCCTGCTGACCTATGTCTACGCCGGCGAAACGGTCGACGTGAACGTGTGGTCCATGTTCTTCTCCATCATACAGGTCGTCATCGTCCCCATCGTGTTGGGCTTCATCGTCAACCACTACTTCTCGCGCTTTGCCGCGCGCGTGACCGCCGTGCTGCCCCTCGTGTCCACCATTGCCATCATGGCCATTGAAGGCGCCGTGGTGAGCGTCAATGCCCAGCGCATCCTCACCAGCGGCCTGTTCATCCTCCTCATCGTGGTGCTCCACAACGTGGTAGGCTACTTGCTCGGCTACGGTGCCGGACTGCTGATGAAGATGGACACCACGAAGTGCCGCACCGTGTCGATAGAAGTAGGCATGCAGAACAGCGGCCTTGCCACGTCGCTTGCCACGGTACATTTTGCGCAGTATCCGTTGGCCACCGTGCCCGGGGCGGTGTTCAGCGTTTGGCACAATGTGTCGGGGGCGATATTGGCGAATGTTTTTAATAGGTCGCTTCGCTAATGTGCAAATATGCAAATGTGCAAATGTGCAAATGAAGGTCACCTTTGAAGAATATATAGGTGCACTTGCATATTAGCGCAGCGACGTGTAGAGCGCGACGTTTTAAACGTTGCCTCCATAGAGGGCGCACATTCGCTAATTCAGCTATAAACATTTGTACATTCGCACATTTGCACATTTGCACATTCGCGTAGCGCCTCACATCATCCCCTCCAGCACCTCCAGCGCGTGAAGGATGTCTTCGTGGAAGGTGCGGTGGTTGCGCAGGAAGTCCTGGCGGCCGTTGGAGAGGAGGGCATAAAGCTCAGGATTGATGCCGTCGGCATATTGGCCGATGGCATATTCTATATCGTCCTTTTGCCAGTCCATGGTGGAATGGGCATAGACGCGTTCTTTCTGATGGAAGAAACAATAGGCTGTTTCGATGGCGGAGTGGGGAATCATAGGAAATGTGCGAATGTGCAGATGTGCGAATGTGCAAATGGGGGATGCCTTGAGCGAGCTATGGGGGCGAGCTCTCCCGAGCTCGCTTGCGCGAGGAGAACATTCTTTTTTTTAGAGTTAGCTTTTGCGGCGAAGCGAAGTCTGGAGACTTCGCCCCCATCGTTCGCCCGCATCGTTCGCCCCCATACGCATGCCAAAGTTACCCCTAAAATGCGAAACTTTTCCTTAACTTTGCGCGCAAAATAAGCATTTCGTTTCGCTGCTACACAATATTCTGCCCGTAGCGTACGTTATTATCAACATGAACAAGCCATTACTATCACTCTTTGCCGCCGCGCTTTTCGCCATGCCCCTCATGGCTGACGACGATGTGCGCGACCAGTTCAATCCCGTCATGACAGCCGTCACGTCGCAGAGCATTGCCCCCGATGCCCGCGCCGGCGGTATGGGCGACATCGGTGCCGCCACCGACCCCGACGTGCATTCGCAGTACTGGAACCCGGCAAAGTATCCGTTCACCATATCGCGGGCAGGGTTTGCCATCAACTACACCCCCTGGCTCCGCAAACTCACCACAGGCATCGCCCTTCTCGATGCTGTGGGCTACGTGCGCCTCGGCGACTACCAGGCGCTCAGTGCCTCCATGCGCTACTTTACCCTCGGCGAGGTGCAGGCCACCAACATGACCGTCAAACCCTACGAACTCGGTGTCGACGTGGCCTACTCGCGTATGCTGAGTGAGAAGTTCTCCGCTGCCGTAGCCTTGCGCTACATGTATTCCGACCTCACGGGCCACTACGACGACAACCTTACTCCCGGTTCCGCCTTCGCTGCCGACATTGCCCTCTACTACAACACCTACGTGATGATGGGGCAGCGCGAGTGTCAGCTCGCATGGGGTTTGAACATCAGCAACATCGGTAGCAAGATGAGTTACGGCGACGACTATTCCTACTTCATCCCCACCAACCTGCGTCTGGGTTTGAGCTACATGGTGCCCCTCAACGAGTACAACCGCATCTCCTTCTCTGCCGACGTCAACAAACTCCTCGTGCCTTCCAAACCTTTGCAGAAAGACGACGAGACGAACGAGGACTACGAAGAGCGCATTCGCAAGGACTACTACGACATGTCGTCCATCTCCGGCATCTTCAAGAGTTTCGGCGACTCCGAACGCGGTTTCAAGGGCGAACTCGAAGAGATACAGTGGAGCGTGGGTGCCGAATACACCTACAACGACAAGTTCTCGCTCCGTGCCGGTTACCACCACGAAAGTTCCATGCAGGGCAACCGCAAGTACGCCACCGTCGGTGCGGGTTTCCGCATGAACGTGCTGAGCATCGACGCCGGCTACGTCATTGCCACGCAGCCCTCCAATCCTCTCGACCAAACGCTCCGCGTGTCGCTGGCGTTCGACTTCGACGGCATCCGCGATTTGTTGGGACGGAAACGATAGGGGACAGGTTGGTATATAGGAAAATAAAACATTCAAAACAAACAAAACGAGGCTACGCCCTTAGACCGCGTAAGGAACATTCAAAACAAAAGGCTACGCCTTTGTCTCCGCATGAAGGCGTAGCCACGTTTTGTTTGTTTTGAATGTTTTATTCTCAGAATCCACACAAAGGTTCGTTGGTGTATTTTGCCCAACTTGCCTTTTATTAAAAAACGTCGGATTTGAACGCCCCGTTGTTCAAATCCGAATTTTCATAAACAACAAACACCATCTCCATGAACATAAGAGTAGGAATGGGCTACGATGTCCATCGCCTGGTGGAAGGCCGTGAGCTGTGGCTTGGCGGCATCCGCATAGATCATACCTTGGGGCTTCTTGGCCACAGCGATGCCGACGTGCTCATCCATGCCATCTGCGACGCCCTGCTCGGCGCCGCCAACCTGCGCGACATCGGTTACCACTTCCCCGACACGGGAAAGGAATTTGAGGGCATCGACAGCAAGGTGCTCCTGCGTCGCACCACCGACTTGCTCCACAAGGAAGGCTGGCGTGTGGGCAACATCGACGCCACGGTATGCGCCGAACGTCCCAAACTCAATCCGCACGTGGAGGAAATGAAACTCACCCTCGCTCCCCTCATGGACGTCACGCCCGGCGAGGTGAGCATCAAGGCCACCACCACCGAGCGGTTGGGATTTACAGGAAGGGAAGAAGGCATCTCTGCCTATGCCGTGGCGCTGATAGAGAGAATTACGCTTCGCTAATGTGTAAATATGCGAATATGCAAATGTGCAAATGAGGAGTGCTGTAGTTCGCACATTTGAAATGTGCAGATGAGCTGCGCCTTGCACCGCTTATGGGGGCGACGATTAAATCGTCGCGTTCTACACGGCATATAATTGTAAAATGAAAGCGCAAGCGCATGGGGGCGAACGATGGGGGCGAAGTCTCCCGACTTCGCATGCGCGGCTTTACTAATAAAAAACAATGGCCCATTCATGGTTGTTCATGTTTTCTTTTTGAACATGAATTGCCATGAATGGGCCATGAATTTTTCAGGAATGCTTGTTCGCGCAAGCGAAGTCGGGAGACTTCGCCCCCATCGTTCGCCCCCATGCGCTTTCGCCCTCATGCGTTTTATTTGAAAGCCGTGTAGAGCGCGACAGCCTTTTACTTCTTGCGCCCCTTTTCAAACAATTCGGAATGAGAACCCAGACGGACGAGTTCAATAAGGTCCTTTTCTTTGTCGTACCAAATAAGTAACGTGTCGCTCTCTATGTGGCATTCCATGAAATCTTTCCAATTGCCTTTTAACGGATGTGGGGAAAATTCGTTGGGTATCTCTTTCCCTTCAGCGAGAAGACGGACAATCTGTACAAGCTTTTCCAAAAGTTTCGTGTTGTTCTTGAATCGCTTGAAGTCTTTTTTGAATTGGGACGTTTTCCTAATCTTCTTCATATCTCCTATTCTTCCATTGAGGCCATGAAACTTTCCAGGCTGTCAACGCATACGCATCCAGCATCGTTGCCCGTTAGCGTTTCTTGCATGGCGGCTTGTGTGGTAGCGTTCGGAACTTCCTCTTTGACAATCTTGTGAGAAGAGTCGGTGGATATGATTCTTACCCCTTTCATAAGAGACAAAATGTTTTTCAATTGCTCTTTCAGTGTAGGATTGGATATCTGTAAAGTCAAAATGTCGTTCATGCTGTGATGTTTTTAGTTTCAACTACCATATTTCTACTTCTATGGGTTCTTCCCCTTTGCGCTCCATACAGCTGTTTCGCACTAAACGTTCAAGTTTTTCGACCATTTTTTGCTTGGTCTGTTTTGAGGCTTTCCAACGTTTGACAGCCTCTTCTCGTGTCAACTGGGTTGTGTTCATTGTTGTATACGCTGATTTTAAGTGTCCTCTTTATGCAAATGTACGACAAATGCTGGATTTGCTTATGGCGTTTCTTGAAAATGTATCCTTTTGCCGTTCAAGCGAAGTCGGGAGACTTCGCCCCCATGCGCTTTCGCCCCCATGTGCTTTATTTGAAAGCCGTGTAGAGCGCGACGATTTAATCGTCGCCCCCATAAGCGGCGTAAGGCGCAGCCCATTTGCCCATTTGCATATTTGCACATTCGTGAAGCGATGTTTGCACATTAGCAGTGCGCTCAGTCCCTCCTGAAGATGTCGCGGGTGTATACCTTTTCCTTCACGTCGTCGAGGCAGGCGTCATAGCGGTTGGCGATGATGGCGTGGCTGTGGGCCTTGAAGGCGGCGAGGTCGTTCACCACTTTGCTGCCGAAGAAGGTGGCGCCGTCTTCCAGCGTGGGTTCGTAGATGATGACCTCCGCACCCTTCGCCTTTATGCGCTTCATGATGCCCTGAATGGCACTCTGGCGGAAATTGTCGGAGTTCGACTTCATCGTCAGGCGGTACACGCCGATCACGCACGCGTGCTCCTTCGTCGTGTCGTAGGTGTTGTCGTCGGCGTAGCTGTAGTAGCCCGCCTTCTGCAGCACCGCGTCGGCAATGTAGTCCTTGCGCGTGCGGTTGCTCTCCACAATGGCCTCTATGAGGTTCTCCGGCACGTCGGCATAGTTTGCCAGCAGCTGCTTCGTGTCCTTCGGCAGGCAGTAGCCGCCGTAGCCGAACGACGGATTGTTGTAGTGCGTACCGATGCGCGGGTCGAGACCCACGCCTTCAATGATGGCCTTCGTGTCCAGGCCCTTCACCTCGGCATAGGTGTCGAGTTCGTTGAAATAGCTCACGCGGAGCGCCAGGTACGTGTTGGCAAAGAGTTTCACCGCCTCCGCCTCCTTCATGCCCATGAGCAGCGTGTCGATGTTCTCCTTGATGGCCCCTTCCTGCAAGAGTGCGGCAAACGTCTGTGCGGCGGCCTTCATCTCCTCCACGTCCGTCACCTGTTCAATGGCACGGTTCTCCTCGGCAAACTCCGGGCGGTCTATGAGCTTCGGGTATCCCACAATGATGCGCGAGGGGTAGAGGTTGTCGTAGAGCGCCTTGCTCTCGCGGAGGAACTCGGGCGAGAAGAGCAGGTTGAGCCTTTTCACGCCCTTCTGGGCATATTTCAGGTAGAGGCTGCGCGTGTAGCCTACGGGGATGGTACTCTTTATCACCATCACCGCCGTGGGGTTCACCTCCAGCACGAGGTCGATCACCTCCTCCACGTGCGACGTGTCGAAGTAGTTCTTCACCGGGTCGTAGTTGGTGGGAGCGGCAATCACCACGAAGTCGGCGTCACTGTAGGCCGCCCGTCCGTCGAGCGTGGCGGTGAGGTTGAGGGGCTTTTCGGCCAGGTATTTCTCGATGTAGTCGTCCTGTATGGGCGAAATCTTGTTGTTGAGTTTCTCCACCTTTTCGGGAATGACGTCCACGGCACTCACGTGGTGGTGCTGTGCGAGAAGGGTGGCAATGCTGAGGCCGACATATCCTGTGCCGGCCACGGCTATTTTGAGGTTGGGGAATGGGGTCATGGGGAAATCTTATTTAATGTGCAAATGTGCAAATGTGCAAATGTGCAAATGTGCAAATATGCAAATGTGCAAATATGCAAATGTGCAAATATGCAAATGTGCAAATGTGCAAATATGCAAATGTGCAAATATGCAAATATGCAAATGTTGGTCGCCTTGAGCTGCTTATGGGGGCGCAGCTCATTTGCACATTCGCACATCTGCACATTTGCACATTCGCGCGCAGCGCGCTACTGCACGGCAACTTTCTTGCCGCCCACCACGTAGATGCCCGGTTCGAGGGCGTCGACGGTGGTTGACTCTCCTGCTGCCACGTTCACGCTGCGCACGAGCGTGCCGGAGAGGCTGTATACGTTGAGGCGCTGTGCCTTTCCGCTGTGGATGACGAGCGAACGGAAGCCGCCGTCAATGGCGAGGTAGTCGTCGGCCACGGCATCGTTCACGGCGTCCACCGTCGGGTCGTAGCCGTACTTCGAGTCGAGCGCTTCCAGGCGGCCCTTTATCCAGCTTTCGCAGTAGGTCACTGCCGAGGGAATGTTCGTGTGCTTCGTCTTCGTGCCCCAGCGGTTCGTTTCGCGTTTGTCGGCGTTGCTCTTGCTGAAGAGGTCGCCGTAGGTGGCGAAGCGTGCCGCCATCGTTTCGGGTTGCCAGAGCGTGCGGCGCAGTTCGGCGTAGCGTTCCTTGAGCTGCTCGTTCCAGTTGAGCGTGGTGGACTTGCGGAGCTTGTAGTAGAGTCCGAGTTCGCCGTGCTCATATTGCGTGAGGAAGTTGTCGAAATCCTGCGTGTAGTCCTTCGTGTACGTTGTCGAACCGTCCCAGCGTGCGCCGAGCGTGCCGTCGAGGTCCCAGGGAGCGAGCGAGAGGCGGTCGCCCTCCGTGCCCTGTCGGTCGTAGACGTAGTAGAGCATGTTCTTGCCGTGGTTGTCGGTGGCAAGGAGCAGGTCGATGAAGAGGTAGTAGTCGTTCACCACGGGGAGGTCGAAATAGGTGGCCACACCTTTCTCAAAGTCCGTCTGCGAACTCGTGGCCACGAAGTTCACGCCCTTCCAGAGCGGTTCCCAGTCCACGGCCTCGTCTTCGTAGTCGGGGTACTTCAGTTCGAAGTTGGCCCACGTCTCCACGCCGAGCGTGTTGGAGTAGCTGCGGGGGGCGGTGCCGGGGTAGTAAGAGCTGCCGCTCTCGTGGCCCATGAACACCTCGTAGCCCCACTGGTCCGACTTGTAGAGTACGCCGTGCACCTCCTCTTCGCCGCTCTTCGAGTCGGCGGCGCTCTTGTACTTCTTCAGCTTCAGCTGTTTGCGGTCCATCTTCTCCGTCATGCAGTAGATGCCGTTGTAGCGGCCGTTGAGGAACACCTCCACAAAGTGGCCGCGCGTACCCGTCAGGGCTTTCTTCTCGCGGTCGGCGTAGTAGGGCTTGGTGGAAAACTCGTTCCAGATGTCCGTAGCCACGCGGTTGCGCATGCAGGCGGGGTCGACGGCCATGGCGTCGAGAATCCAGTTGTTGTCCTCGCGCAGGCCGAAGAACTGCTGGTCCTGCGAGTTGCCCTCGGCGTCGCGGAACTTCACGTTGTATGCCTTCTTCTCGTAGCCGCTCGCCGTGGCGCCGCGGTAGCGGAAGGCGGCAATGGTCGTCGTGTCGCGTCCGTCGGTGAAGGTGGATGTCATGCGGAACGTACCCGTGGTGTAGGTCGTCTTGTTGCACGAAGCCACGCGCATCTCCACGATGGGCATGAAGGTAAACTGCAGCTGGGCCGAAGCCTTCACTTCGCCCTCTGCGCTCACGAGGCAGACGGGGTAGGTGTGGCTGCACGTCACGCTCTTGAACGTGAAGGTGCTGTCGGCGTCGAGTGCCGTGCTGTCAATCTTCAGCGAAAGGCCGGCATAGTCGGCTTTCGGGAGGTACGATACGGCAACGGTGTAGTCGCCGCCGTCCATGAGTTTTTCGGGCAGCGTGGCGTAGTATATCTTGGAGGAAGAGTCGTAGACGAGGTCCTTGTCTGCCAGGCGGATGGAGTCGACAGCCACGTGGAGGTTCACGCCCTGCGTCTGTGCGCCCGTGTTGAAGGTGATGCCCGCAGCGTTGAGCAGACTGATGTGGCGCTTGTCGGAGGAGGTGAACACGAAGGTGCCGCCGGCGTCGAGCGAGTAAAGGCCGATGAAGGTGTTGCTGTAGTCGTTCCAGTAGGTGTAGTCTATTTCGCCCCAGCCGCCCCAGCCGCCGGGACCGCCGCCTCCGCCGGGACCGCCGCCCGTGTTGCCGCCGCCGGACGACGACGAAGAAGTGTTGTCCTTCTTCACAATGCCGTAGCCGTTGGGCGAGTAGCTTGTGGTGAATTCAGCCTTCCAAATGTTACCGCTCGGCGTACCGCTCTCCACGCTCACCTTCTGGTTGGAACTGTGGTCGTAAACGGTGGAGACGTACTGTCCGCTCTCGGTGAACACCTGTGCCGAACCGTCGCTCTGTTCCACGAAGTAGAAGTGCGTGCGGCTCTCGGCGTCGCTCGTCTGCAGCAGCGAGCTGCCGTCGGTGTAGACATACTGCGACGAACGCAGGTTGGCAATGGAGTAGAGCACGGGGTTGGTGGTGTCGGTGGTGAAGACCACGGGCTGCGAAAGGCCCTTCAGTTCCCAGTACTCTCCCTCGGGCGTGATGCCCTTTGTGGCGTTGAAGTTGTCGCGCACGTCGCTCTCGCCCGAGTCGGTGCTTCCGCTCTCGGTGAGCTGGTTGCCGTCGGCGTCGTAGATGGCGAAGAGTTCGTTCTCCGTACCCGTGTTGCGCGTGTAGGTGCCCACGAGGTAGGTGCCGTCGGTGCGCACGTTGAACCACTGTGTGGCGTCGCTCACGTTGGCAATGGTGTAGTAGCCGTCGCCGGCGTCGCTGAAGGTCCACTGGGAGGTGGTGCCCTGCGAGGCGGTGGAGAGCACGAGACCCTTTGCCACGCCTTCTATGCGTTCGGAGCTGTAGGTGATGTAGTAGTTGTTGGAGGCGTTGCGCAGCGTGTAGCCGTTGCCTTCAGCCTCCACGTACCACCACGCGTCGTCGTCCTCGTCGCTCGTGGTGTTGTAGTAGATGTAGGCGCTGGAGTTGTGTGCGCTTCCGAGCATGGTGGCTCCTGTGCCGTAGTATTTGCAAACGAGCCGGTACTTTGCGCCCGTCTTGAATGCCGGTGTGGCCTGGCTGCCGAGGGCGGCAAAGAGGCCGATGAACAGTAGAAGTAGAGAGTTCTTCATGTGCTGGTTATGTGTGTTTGTTTTTCTTGCAGAAGAGGAGAATGGTTGCCTGGTGCCGTAAGCGGCTATGGCCAAGCGCCCAAAGTTACGGATAATTTTCGGGTTGGTTTTACAGAAACGCCCATTGATTTGTTTTTCGGGACGAACGGCGGCGGTTTGTGGATGAACGGGGAGGGGTATATAGTATTGTTCACGCGCGCGCGTATACACCGAAGTTTGTGCAAGTTG
>CAVCAV010000104.1:0-9870 GCA_963600165.1 Christensenella sp. UBA1685
GCTTCTTGGCGTTGCGCATGCGGCCAAAGACGTCAATCTCCCAACTCATCGTAAGCGGAACGGAATAGGTTTGCGTGCCCTTGGCATTGTTGAAACTGCTCACTCCCGCTTGCGGTGCAATGGCAAAGGAGGGAAGGAAAGCAAGTTTCGCGGCCTTGAGCGTAGCCGCAGCCTCATCCACCCGGAGTTTTGCAGAAAGGAAGTCGGTGTTCTGCGAGAGTGCTCGCGATATGAGTTCCTGCAAATGCGTGTCGGTAAAGAAGTCGCGCCAATGGGTGAGGGCTACGTTGGCCGTGTCTACCACCTGAACTTCTGCGGTTGCTGAATCGGTCGTAGTCTGTTCGCGAGAGACCATGCCTTTCTTCTCTCCGTAAAGACTGTCCGGCACAGTGGTGATCGGTTCGTATGTTTTGTATATGCCGCAACTGCTCAGCAGAGAAGTCAATGCGGCGGTGATGAATATTTTCTTCATTGTGTCTCGGAATTTAATGCTTCATTAGTCCAATTTACCAGCTTCGCGTTTCTCTTCGTCAGACACTTCCATTTGATGCTGGAGCTGCATGTCGGGGTCCTCGTGATAGGGCTTGCGCACTTTCTCCTGAATGTATTCGAAGAACACGTAGAACACGGGAACTACGAAGACCAAAGCAAGCGAACCTACGAGCAGACCGCCCACAACGCCCGTTCCGAGCGAACTGTTACCATTAGCGCCGGCACCTGTGGAGAACATCAGCGGAAGCATACCAAACACCATACAGAGCACGGTCATCAAGATAGGACGCAAACGTGACTGCGCTGCCGAGAAGGCCGATGCCACAATGCCCATTCCTGCGCGGCGTCGTTCTACGGCATATTCCGTAATAAGGATGGCCGTCTTGGCCAGAAGGCCGATGAGCATGATGATACCCGTCTGCAGATAGATGTTGTTCTCCAACCCGTAGAGTTTGGCAAAGAGAAAACTACCCATCAAGCCGAACGGAACGGAAAGGATGACGGCGAAGGGGATGAGGAAACTTTCGTAGAGGCAGGCCATGATGATGTAGATGAGCACCACGCAAATGCCATAGATAAAGAGCGTTTTACCGCCGCCGCTGTTGCCTTCTTCACGTGCCATACCTCCGAACTCGTAGCCGTAGCCCGAAGGCAAGGTCTGGGCGGAGACTTCTGCAATGGCTTTCTGTGCTTCACCGGACGAATAACCTTCAGCAGTGTTGACGTTGACCTGAATGGAACTGTAGAGGTTGAAGCGGTTGGACACCTGGGCGCCTACGCCGTCCTTGAGCGTGACAAATTCGCTGAGCGGAGCCATTTCGTCGCCGTTGCGCACGAACATGTTGTCGAGCGAGTGTTTGTCGAGACGGAACTGCGGTGACGACTGAATCATCACGCGGTATACCTTACCGAACTCGTTGTAGTTGCTCACATAAGAGCCACCGCAGTAGCTGCCGAGGGCATCGAGAATGGTGGAAGGAGAAATGCCTGCGCGCTTACACTTGGCAGCGTCAACGTCTACCGAAATCTGAGGAAAGTTCATGCCATAGGACGTATAGGCCACGGCAATCTCGGGACGTTTGTTCAACTCGCCGATGAACTTCATCACGTATTGGTAGAACACCTTCTTCTCGCCGCCGGTCTTGTCCTGCATGTTGAGTTCAATGGAGTTACCCATACCGTAACCCGGAATCATGGCAGGCTGGAAACAGAACACCTGAGCTTCCTTCAGTTTGCTGAACTCGCCGTTCAAGCGCGCCATCACGTTGTCGATAGAGTGTTCTTTGCCCTTACGTTCTTCCCACGTCTTGAGTTTCACAATGATGGTACCGTACGAAGTGCCTTGTCCGGAAAGAAGTCCGTAGCCGGCTACCGTACTGAAGTGGGCCACTTCTTCCTGCTTGGCAAGAATGTCGGAAATTTGGCTGATGGTTTTGTTTGTCTCCTTCAGCGTGTTACCGGGAGAGGTGCTGACGTTGATCATCATCACGCCCTGGTCTTCCTGGGGCACGAAGCCCGTCTTGGTGGTGGTCATGAGGAACACGAGCAATGCGATGGACGCTGCCAAACCAATCCAAGCCAACCAGCGGTGGTTGAAGAAGAACATCAGGCCGCGCTTGTATTTTCCCATCAATGCATTGAAGGAGGCATTGTAAGCAGCTTTAATGCGTGCATTGAAGCCCTTCTTGCGTCCGTCAAGCGGATTGCCGTGTGCGTCGGTGAGTATATTTCCGTGTGCGTCGGTAGCTCCCAAAGTCGGTTTCATCATCACGGCGCAAAGTGCCGGGCAGAGGGTAAGGGCCGAAATCATGGAGAGACCAACGGAGGTGGCCATGGTGATACCGAACTGGGTGTAGAAGATACCTGAGGTTCCGCCCATGAACGACACGGGGATGAACACTGCCATAAAGACTAGCGTACAGGAAACCACCGCCATACTGACATCGTGGAGTGCATCGCGAGTGGCGAGATAGGAGGACTTGTAGCCCGCGTCAAACTTGGCCTGCACGGCTTCCACCACCACGATGGCGTCGTCCACCACCGTACCGATGGCAAGCACAAGGGCAAACAGCGTAAGGATGTTGATACTGAACCCGGCTATCATCAAGCACGCGAAGGTACCGATGAGTGAGACGATGATGGAGATTGAAGGTATCAACGTACTCTTGAAATCCTGCAGGAAGAAATATACCACAAGAATCACGAGCAGAATGGCGATGAGCAACGTTTCAACCACCTCGTGGATGGAGGCGAAGAGGAAGTTGTTGGAACTGTGCATCTCGACGAACTCACATCCCTTGGGAAGAACTTTCGACATTTCATCGAGTTTGGCAGAGATGTTACGGTTCACTTCCGTAGCGTTTGCACCGGCCACCTGGAAAGTCATGAAGGTAACGCCCGGGTGCTTGTCCACCTCACCGTGGAAACTGTAGGACAGACGGCCAAGCTCCACGTCGGCAATGTCCTTCAAGCGCAGCACAGTACCGTCGTCGTTGCTCCGGATGGCCATGTTCTTGAATTCTTCCACGCTCTTCAGACGGCCGTGGTATTTCAAGGTATACTGGAACGTGTTGGGCGAATTTTCACCGAGCGAACCCGTAGGGGCTTCAATGTTCTGCTCGCCGAGCACCTGCGTCACATCGGAAGGCTGCAGATGGTACTGCGCCATGACGTCGGGCTTGAGCCAGATTCGCATACTGTAGGTATCGCCCAGTTCGAGCACTTCACCTACACCGTTGATACGCTTGATTTCAGGCACTACGCTGATGTCGAGGTAGTTGGCAAGGAACGTTTCGTCATATTTTCCGTCCTTGCTCACCAGCGCACCAATCTGCAAGAAGCTGTTCTGCTGCTTCTGCGTGGTGACACCGATCTTCGTTACCTCTGACGGCAAGAGTCCCTGGGCTTTCGACACACGGTTCTGTACGTTCACCGTGGCCATATCGGGGTCGGTGCCTTGCTTGAAGTATACGTTGATTTGCGCCGTACCGGAGTTGGTAGCGGTAGACGTGATGTAGAGCATATTCTCCACACCGTTGATGCTTTCCTCCAACGGCATGATCACACTCTTCATCACCGCATCGGCGTCGGCACCCGTATAGGTGGCTTCCACGCGCACGGTAGGCGGCGCAATGTCGGGATATTGCTCAATGGGCAAATTGAAAAGGGAAATGGCGCCGACCATCACGATGAGGACTGCCACACAGATGGCCATTACTGGCCTTTTGATGAATATATTGCCTTTCATAATGAGTGCCTTCTTATTTCTTTACCTGTGCGCCTTCCTGTACCATGCCGGCGCCTTCGCTTACAATCTCGTCACCCACTTTCAGACCATCGGTAACCACGAAGCGGTTGCCGTCGTCGACGTTCTCCACCGTCACAAGTTGCGACACGGCCTTGCCTTGTTCCACCTTGTAGACGATGCGCTTGTCCTGCTGCTGAACGGTGGCTGCCTGGGGAATGACTATGCAGTCCTTGCGTGAGACGGGAATCAGCACGTTGCCCGAACCTCCGCTGTTCAGGATGCGTTCGGGGTTGGGAAATACGGCACGCAGACTGACAGCACCGGTTTGTGAGTCGATGACACCGCTGATGCTTTCTACCTTGCCCTTGTGCTCGTAAATGCTCTGGTCGCCAAGTTGCAGACTGATTTCGGGCATGTTCTTCAATGCGGCGTCTTTCGAACCGTATTGACGGACAAACGACAGGAGCTGCTTCTCGGTCATGGAAAAGTAGACGTACATCTGCGAATTGTCAGATACGGATGTGAGCGCCTTGGGCATACTGGGACCTACAAGGGTACCCACACGGTAGGGGATGGTACCTACCACACCGTTGGCCGGGCTGCGGACTTCGGTGTAGGAAAGGTTGTTGCGGGCGTCGACCACTTGGGCTTCGGCCTGTGCCACCTGGGCTTGCGCCGTACGGTAGGCATTCTCTGAAGTCTTGAACGTATAGGACGAAATGACTTTCTCTGCGAGGAGCTCCTTGTTGTTGACGTAGGTCAGCTCGGCATTGGCGAGAGCGGCCTTTGCCTGCTTCTCGTTGGCAAGGGCTGTGGCCAAAGCAGCGCGGTAGGGCACTTGGTCAATGACGAAAAGCAAATCGCCACGACTCACTTTTTGTCCTTCGGTAACGCAGAGGCGTACAATCTTGCCGGACACCTGCGGATAGATGTCAATGTCCTGGCGTCCCTTGATGGAGGCCGAGTACGAGGTTTGGAGCGAAAGGTCGCTCTTGGCCACTTTCATGGTCTTGAAAGACGTGGTGGATGCCTGCTCTTGCTTCTTCTCCTGACAAGAGCTCGTTAAAAGCGAGAAGCACAGGGCTATTCCCGCATACGAGATGGTTCGTTTCATTGTTGTCATAAATAGATTCACTTTTTCATTTCGCCTGCAAAGGTATGGGGTTCTTCAAGGGAAATGCCTTTCTATTTGTAACCACAATTTTTCAAATGCGGAACGGTTGCCACTTCGTCGCAATAATTTCCACAATAAAGCTATGAGTCATGCAGTGTTGTCACCGGACATTGTTTTTCACAAGTGCAACAAGCACGAAAAAGGCAGGGAGCCTTGATAGGTTCTCTGCCTTACTATTTAACTATGTTTCCTTTTGGTACGAGCCTGCGAACGATGGGGGCGAGCTCTCCCGAGCTCGCTTGAGCGGCCTTGTAGGACTTCTTTGTGCATTTCTTTGTTCTTTTAGGCACAACATTTTTGAGAAATTTCCTCCCCAACGTCTTCACGAATGTATCTCATTGATTTTCAATCATGTGCAGTTTCAAAATCAATTCCCTGCTTTGAAACAAAAATTCCAAGCCTTGGAATTTAAATTTCAATGCTTGGAATTTTTGCGGAACGTACATTGCGAAAACTGTGTCCGCTTCGCAATGACGGCGAGCTCATCGCTGTTATCTTCCGAACGTGCGTCCGCCGGTTGATCTCGTGGGAGCAGAACCACCACCCGTTGAACGTGTAGGAGCGGACGTGCCGCGACTTTGGCTGGGAGTAAAACTGCCGTGTCCGCGGTTTACTGTGCCTGACGAACTGTTGCCACGTGAAGGCGCTGTGGTCGTTTGCTGCTGACCGCCGGTAGACTGGCGTTGGGTTGTACCGGACGTACGGTTGAAGCCGCCGGTCTGGTTGCTGCGGTCGCTGCGGTTGAACACGGGACGCGAAGGCGTTGCCGGAGTTGTGGTAGAGCCGCCCTGTCCAGTTGAAGGACGCGTGGTGGAAGTGTTTCCCTGACCATATCCCGTTGAGGGACGGGTTCCTGTAGAAGGACGCGTGGTTGAGGTATTGCCCTGGCCATATCCGGTAGAAGGGCGTGTGCTTGTGTTGCCAGGATTGTATCCCGTGTTGGGACGTCCGTTACCGTTGTTCGGGCGAGAGTTGTTGTAGCCTTCAGACGGTCTGTTGTCGCGTCTTCCGAAATCGGGGCGCCATGTGCCGGCATTGGGTTGTGCGGGTCTTGCATCACGTCCGCCAAAGTCGGGACGCCATGAGGAATAGTGGTTGCGCATTCCTTCGCCGTAGCGCGGACGGAAAGAAGCGTAGGGACTGGGGCCTCCAGCCACTCGTCTGTCCCACATACCGCCACGGTAGGTGAGGTAAACTGACGGACGGCCGAAATAGTAGGAGTCTGCTCCGTAGCGGTCAAATACGGGCCAGTACCATGCAGAACGCAGCCAACGCACGGGGCGTACGAAGTATTCAGCTGCTTCATAAAGGGCATATTGCCAGTCGAAAAGTATGCAGCGCAGGTCGGCTTCGCGATAGCTCCAGGCATAGCCGTAGCAGTCGGCGGAGGAGTGGAGATTCATGAAGTAGTCCAAGTTAACCTGGTAGGCGCGGTCATACTGCTCAGACGAAAGGTTGAGTTCGTAAGCCATTTTGTCGGTAAGATACCATGCCCGTTCACGAGCTTCTTCGTAACTGAATGAAAATGCGGGAAGTATGGCTACCAGGGCGAATAGCAGGGTGAGGATTGTCCGTTTCATAATGTGTGTCTTTTTTTGAGTGTTGGTAATGATTGGTTGTAGCCCTCTCTCATGGATTGTGTGCATGAAGGGCAGAGGAAGAGTGCTTTGTGTGCACCTTTCATGCAGCAAATATCTGCAAAGCGCTTTTATGCAGAAAACTTTTTCGTGGAAAAATGTTTCCACTTGACGTTTTTGAAGAGAAAAGCCGAAATATTTAACAAAACGTCGGCTCATTTGCGCTTCTCGTGTGCAACGTGATGATTGGGGCTTGGATGTTCGGTGATGATTTAAGTGAAGTGAATGTCGGTGATTACTTGAGCCTGCACGGCATTGTTGAGTTTTCTGACCAAGTCGCTGCGCTGCATGGTGAGTTCGGCACGGAGGGCTGCGGAACGCAAGTGTACGTAAAGTGTCTGGTTCCTGATTTCCACACGCTCTGTAAACCGCTCTGCTGCCGGGCCTGCCACTTTCCCCCATGCGTTGATGAGCCGAAACTCATTGAGGGGAGCTTCGAGCGAATTGGCACGGAGAAAGCGCATCACCACTTCACCTATGTTCTCAGAATTGCGTCGTCGCATACCTTATATATTATAATGGAGTTCTTGGGATTGTGGAAAGCATTACGGCAGCGGTGCAACGTCGCCGTCTTTCACTTCAAAGAGTTTGTAGGAACGGTTTGTGGAGGAAAGTATGCGGTCGAGATGTTCGCGGCGCGTGTCGGTGATGAAGGTCTGGCCGAAGTCGGCCTCGCCTACATAGTCTATGATTCGCGACACGCGTGAAGAATCGAGTTTGTCGAATATGTCATCAAGCAAAAGCAGCGGCACACGTTTCTCGCCTTTTTTACGAAGGAAAAGATATTGCGCGAGCTTCATGGAGATGAAGAACGTTTTCTGCTGGCCTTGCGAAGCTTCTTTTTTTACAGGAAAACCACGAAGCGTGAGCGTGAGTTCATCCTTATGGACCCCGTGGAGTGTATAACCTACTATGCGTTCCTTTGTACGGCACGCTTTCAGTTGTTCATGTAAAGGCCCGCGCGCCATATGGCTCTCGTAGTCGATACCCACTTCCTCGTCGTCGGCGCCGGAAAGCTTGGCGTAGAGTTCGCGGAACAGGGGAAGGAACGTGTCAACAAAATCTTTTCTCCCATTATATATAATGTGTGCGTCGGCATCCATCATTTCCTCCATCACGTCCATAAGACCCCAGTCGGGTTCGCTTTCCTGACGCAAAAGGGCATTGCGCTGCTTGAGCGTCTTTTCGTAGCGGATGAGGGCTTCAAGGTAGGCAACGTCGTACTGCATGATGGCCATGTCGAGAAACTTGCGGCGCTCTTCGCTTCCCCCCGTCACAAGGGCCGAGTCCGCTGGGGCAATCATTACCAAAGGAATGCTGCCCACATGTTCCGAAATGCGTTTCAAGTCGCGGTCGTCCACCTTAACGCGCTTGCGGCTTCCCGGTTTAGAACTGATGACGACATGGCGTTCCGTCCCTTCTTCCAGCTCATACTCGCCGTCTATCATAAAGAACTCTGCTCCGTGACGGAGGTTCATCCCGTCCTGTGACGAAGTAAAGCCACGGCAAAACGAAAGGAAATAAATGGCATCGAGCACATTGCTCTTTCCCATACCGTTGGCGCCTACGAAGCAGTTCACGCTGGGCGAGAAGTCGAGGTCGGTGGCAGCAAGGTTGCGATAGTTAAGTATGGAAAGGTGGTTGAGAATCATAGGGTGAAACAATATTGTAAGTAGAAAGCCAAAGAGAATAGGCGCATTTTGCACATGCGTGGCTACGCAAAGTTAAGCAAAGGCGAGCGTGAAACAAGACATACAGTGGCATAAAAAGGCGATACGACGAAAAAATAGCGCATGCATTTCGTCAAACGGCAGAAAAAGAGTATTTTTGCGCTTGCATTTTTTAAGAACAAACAAAAGAACAAACTATATCATGAGCACTCAAAAGAGCAAACAAGCCCTCGACGTGAACGATGCTTTGGCACAGAGCGAAGCCTTTGCCATCAAGTTCAAGAAACAAATTATCACAGCCATCGTAGCCATCGTGGTCGTTGCAGGTGGCATTTGCGCCTACATCTGGGGCTATCAGAAGCCTCGTGAAAGCAAGGCACAAGAACTCCTCGGCGTGGTTATGCAGAAGTACGTGCTTCAGCAGAACTTCGAAACCGCACTGAAGGGCGAAGGAAAGACCATGGGTCTCACCAAGATTGCCGACACTTACGGCTCTACCGACGCAGGCAACGTGGCTTGCTACGAAGCAGGCCTCTGCTACTATCAGCTCGGCAAGACCAACGAAGCCATCAAATATCTTGAGAAGTTCTCCCCAAAGAGCGACAACACCATCTCAGCACAGGCTCTCTTCGCATTGGCCAACTGCTATGCAAACGCCAAGAAACTCGATCCGGCTGTAGAAACATTCAAGAAGGCTGCCAAAACGACTGACATCCCCGCTCTCTCAGCAGAATACCTCTTGCAGGCCGGCATCATCCTCGAATCGCAGAAGAAGAACGACGAAGCACTCAAGGTTTATCAGGACATCAAGGCCGACTACCCCTCAGCTCCTCTCTGCATGCGCAGCCAGCAGAACGGTGTAGTTCTCGACGCCATCATCGACAAATACATCGAGCGTCTTTCCAAATAATCGCAACCGCATCTACTGCACAGAACCAATCAACATAGAAGGACATGAGAAATGATGCCAACGTGTAAAGGCCAAAAGCCTTCGCTGCATCACTTCCCATGTCCTTTATATTTTCCACAAACCACACATACATAACAAAAGATATGTCATCCAATACCTTCTCCTATACCAAAGACCAGTCAATCCCCTTGCCCGACGCCAGCGAAATGCGCTTCGGCATCGTTGTAACGGAATGGAACAACCACATCACCGACAAACTCCTTGAAGGCGCCGTAAATACACTGAAAGAAAACGGTGTGGCAGAAAACAACATCAGCGTAGCACGCGTACCGGGCAGCTTCGAACTTGTCTATGCCGCCCAGCAGATGGCAAAGTTTGCCCACGTAAATGGCGTCATCATCCTCGGCTGCGTCATCCGCGGCGACACTCCCCACTTCGACTACATCTGCCAAGGCGTAACGCAGGGCATTACCCAACTCAACGCAACAGGCGACATTCCCGTAGTGTTCGGTCTGCTTACCGTCAACACCGAAGAACAGGCCTACGAGCGCTGCGGAGGTAAACTCGGCAACAAAGGCGACGAATTCGCCCTCACAGCAATAAAAATGGTAGACTACGCTTGGAAGTTCCAAAAGTAATGCATATCTTTGCATCGCTTTTGGGAAACCAAGGCACAAAACAATAAACAAGGGCAAATACCAGAGTGGCCAAATGGGGCAGACTGTAAATCTGCTGGCTTA
>CAVCAV010000105.1:0-9759 GCA_963600165.1 Christensenella sp. UBA1685
CAGGGTGTCGCTTCGCTTGCCCTGGGCTATATTGTCATTGGGCTTTCAGCCCGCCATTGCGCATTTCGTAATTTGAGATGCTCTCTGCAGCACTCACTTCCCCGCATAAATGGCAAAAATGGTGGGAATCTTCTTCAAATCGGGCAACGGTGACTGCTTCCATTCCTTTACGGTTTTCGAACGCAGGAATTCGTCGTCCGTAGTCAGTCCCGCCGCTATGCAGAGGCGGGTATGGGGCGAACAGGCGGCAAGTATGTCGGCTATCATCTTCGCATTGCGGTAAGGCGTTTCAATGAATAGCTGCGTCTGGCGCTCCTGTGCGCTGCGTGTTTCCAGTTGCTTGAGCCGTTTCGTGCGGTCGGCCGACTCGATGGGAAGGTAACCGTGGAAAGCAAAACTCTGTCCGTTGAATCCCGAACCCATCACGGCAAGCAATATGGACGACGGGCCCACGAGCGGAACCACCTTCAAGCCTTCGCGCTGGGCTATGGCCACCACGTCGGCGCCGGGGTCGGCCACGGCGGGACATCCCGCTTCGCTGATCACGCCCACCGATTCGCCGGCACGCAAAGGAGCAAGATAGCGGCTGAAGAGAGCCGCATCGGCATGCTTCCCCATCGGGTAGAACGTAAGGCTGTCGATGTCGATGTCGCGGTCCACCTGCTTGAGGAAACGGCGTGCGGTACGCACCTCCTCTACGATGAAGTGGCGGATGCCGAGAATGACTTGTTTGTTGTAAGCCGGCAACACTTGTTCAACAGGCGTGTTGCCCAATGTAACGGGTATAAGATATAGTGCAGACATGGCAGTAAACACGTAATATGCGATAAAAAACTGAAGTACAGAATTCGGGCGGTGGCGGGCTGAAAGCCCAATACAATATAGCCCAGGGCAAGCGAAGCGGCACCCTGGGTTAGCGCGACAAACTTGATTGCACGCCCTGAAGGGGCAACATCATGGTTATATATGCGCTGCAATTCATCCGGAATAGATATTCTTTTGCCCTTTCAGGGCGCAAGGTCATTATAAACATCCTAACCCAGGGTGTCGCTTCGCTTGCCCTGGGCTATGTTGTGTTGGGCTTTCAGCCCGCCTTGTAATCTGAGGCTCGTGCATATATTTTCAATCCTCCTTGCACGGAGCGGCGGGCTGATACTTGGCCTCCTTGAGCATGGTGCTGTAGTCGGTATCGTGGAGCAACGCATTGATGCCGACCTCGGGATGGCTCTTCATGTAGCTGTCCACAATGCGCATGCCTATCCACAGGCCGACGCCGCGCGAATGGGCATCGCGGAAATAAGGATGTGCATTGCCGCTCATTATCACGGAACATACAAACGACGAGTCGCGGCTGGCAAGCAATTCCGGACGCTTCAAAGCCGCCCAAACGGCTGCTTCATGGCTCTTGTACCACGCCTTCGTCTCGCTCTGGCAACCGGCAATGTCCACGAGCTTGCTGTCGGTAAGCTGTGCCACGACCCATGCTATTTTTCCCTGGTGCATCATCCATTCGAGGAGTGAAGGATGTATGTTCCCGCGCACGTTGGGAATAATGTAAAGCTGTGCCAAATAGAAAGAAAGGCAGTCCTGCACAATGCGCGAGGGCTCGAGCGTGGCACGCTGGTTTTCTGAAAAATATTTTTTGTAAGGCGCGTAGTTTGCTCCCAAATATTTGTCGAGACTGATGCCGAGCAAACTGTCGCCCACTACGATGCTTTGGTTGAACGCTGAATTTTGGGTGTACACGCGGGGAATGACGAAGTCGTCGCACTCCTTGTCGAGTCTTTCAAAAGCTTTTTGCAGACTTTTCTGGCAGTCGGACAGGTCGTTGAACTTAACCCCTACGTCGTGGCGCACTTTGACGAGCGTGGTGTCGGCATAGAACATCCGCAAAGAATCCTCTATACCCTCGCTGTCCATTTTCCCGAGATGCAATACGTTTTCTACGAGTGCCTGCGTCTCGCGCGGATAGTCGGTGTTGAGTTTCTGCCATGACATCACGCTTCCTGTGCTCAGGTATTCCTCTACGGCACAGTCAAAGCGGGCTATTTCCGGTTGGCCGGAGTCGGCATGACGGAAGAAGCTCCGGTCCAGTTGGCAGGAGGAAGGCAATGCTACGAGGAGCAACGCCACAAGCAGATGTAGTATGTGAGCGGAAAGTTTCAAAGAAAGTTATGCGTTAGTGTAGTTAAAGTTTTCACCTTGTTGCGGGCAAAGTTAGCAATTATTAATGAACTTGAAGCGCCAATCCGTACACCATCTCCACTTTAATAGACAAATGACGCGTTTTTGGGGACGTGCGGGCGCAGCGCAAGGAGGCGAACTCTCCCGAGTTCGCTTGCGTGGCATTGGGAAATTGCTTCTCTGTTTAAATTTATGTTCGGGAAATAACTTGCACGAATTCGTTATGCGCGGCGAGCGGCCCGAAGGGCCACCACTCGTAAGCCCAGGTCACGGCACGAAGTGACGCGGCCTGGGTTTATATGGTCGGTAATGTTGCGGGCTGAAAGCCCACCACATCAACCGCACAAGCATTTCTCTTCGCGCCTGTGGCGGTCACTTCCAATAAGCCAGCAACCGGCTGAACGTGGTGCAGCGCTTGGCATAGAACAGCCACAGCAAACTGCGTTGCATGCGTTCTTCTATATGTTTTCCGCCGTCGGCGGCGAGACGGAGGTTTTCTTCGCGGTCTTTTACGAAGTCGGGACGCATCTGGCGGAAGGCTTTGCGGGCACGCCATACGGCGGCGAAGTTCTTCACGTCGAACGTGAGGAGAAACTTCAGCGCGGCAATGCCGTCGAGCCAACGGCGCACGCGCATTACGGGCTCGAGTTCGTCGGCCGGAAGGTTCTTGTAAAGCATAAGCAGGTTGTTGCGGAAATTGAGGAACGTCTTCCGCGGATTTCCCGCATTGAGCGTACCGCCGCCTACGTGGTAAACCACGCTCTGCGGCACACATACCAACTTCCGTCCGCGACAGCGCAAGCGCCAGCACAGGTCTATCTCCTCCATGTGGGCAAAGAAGCGCCCGTCCAGTCCGCCGCTGCTCCGCCAATCGGCTGCACGCACCATCAGGGCTGCGCCTGAAGCCCACAGCACAGGGGCCACGGTGTCGTACTGTCCGCCGTCCGTTTCCACCACGCCGAACACGCGTCCGCGGCAGAAGGGGTAACCGTAACGGTCGAGATATCCGCCCGATGCGCCGGCATATTCAAACGACTGGCGGTTGGTTTCGGCACGCAGTTTGGGTTGGCAGGCCGCCACTTCGGCATGTTGCTCCATATAAGAGAGTAGGGGAGTGAGCCAATGGGGCGTAACCTCCACGTCCGAATTGAGCAAAAGATAATAAGGCGCGTCAATTTGGGCGAGAGCCTTGTTGTAGCCTTCGGCAAATCCGTAGTTCTCGGAAAGCGGAAGGCGCACCACGGAGGGAAACTCCGCCTCAAGCATTTCAAGCGAGCCGTCCGTCGACCCGTTGTCGGCAACCACCACAAGTCCTTCCGGCGAGGAATGCTGCACGACGGAAGGAAGGAAACGCCGCATCATGTCGCGGCCGTTCCAGTTGAGGATAACCACGGCTATCCGGTCTGTCTTTATCATTTTGAGTGGGTATGTTATTGTGCTCCGCTTAATCTGCTTATTCTGCGGCTTGCAAAGCTTCTTCGTTTTCTGTAAAATCTCCAAGGAGCACGGTGCTCAAGGTGTTGTCCTCCACACAAGTGCCCTCGCACTGCTTCACGCGGATGTAGTTGTCGGTGAAACCGTGCATGGGTTCGCCCTCCTTGGCATGTTCCCAAAGGACAGGGCGCTTTGTGCCGATGAACTTGGCGTAATGGGCCTTGCGCTTCTGTTCGGAAAGGGCAATGAGGCGCTGGCTGCGCTCGTGCTTCTGCTGCGGCGATACGATGTAGGGAATTTCCAGCGCTTTGGTGCCCGGACGCTCGCTGTAGCTGAACACGTGGAGCTGCGAAATGTCCAGTCCTTCTATAAAGGAAATGGAATCTTCAAAGAAAGCATCGGTCTCGCCACGCATACCCACAATCACGTCCACGCCGATGAAGGCATCGGGCATCGCCGTTTTGATGCGGCTGATTTTCTCCGCAAAGAGCGCCGTGTCGTAATGGCGGTGCATGAGGCGGAGCACGTCGTCGGAACCGCACTGGAGCGGAATGTGGAAATGGGGCATGAAGGCACGCGAGGAGGCGCAGAAGTCGATGATTTCGTCCGTCAGCAGATTGGGTTCGATGCTCGAGATGCGGTAGCGTTCAATGCCCTCCACCTCGTCGAGCGCCTTGATGAGTTGCAGAAAGTTTTCGCCGGTGGAGCGGCCGAAGTCGCCCGTGTTCACTCCCGTGAGCACTATTTCGCGTCCGCCGTCCTCTGCCACTTGGCGCGCCTGCTCCACAAGCGAAGCAATGCTGCCGTTGCGCGAACGTCCGCGCGCTATGGGGATGGTGCAGTAGGTGCAATAATAGTTGCAGCCGTCCTGTACCTTCAGAAAATAACGGGTGCGGTCGCCGTGGGAGCATGAGGGCACAAACGTGCGGATGTCGCGCGTGGGCACGGCAATGGCTTCGTGGCAAGCGTCGCCCTCACCCATTTCGAGTTTCTGCGCCATGCGTTCGGCGATGTAGCGTACCACTTCGCCCTTGTGCTCCATGCCCAGCACGAGGTCCACGCCGGGGAAAGCGGCTATTTCGTCGGCCTTGAGCTGCGCATAGCACCCCATCACCACCACAAAGGCACCGGGGTGCTCACGGGTGAAGCGGTGTATGGCTTGACGGCACTTGTGGTCGGCCACATCGGTGACGGAGCAGGTGTTGACAATGCAGATGTCGGCTTTCTCGCCCTGCTGGACGGTTTCCACGCCCTCTTTCTCCATGCGGTCGCGCACGGAAGAGGTTTCGGCAAAGTTCAGCTTGCAGCCCAGCGTATGGTAGGCGGCTTTCTTATGGAGTAGGGATGGATTCATTGAATTCGGATACACTATATATAATAATGTGTGTGGCTCAAGGAAAAAGGAAAAGCGCACAATATGAACGCTGCAAAGTTAGTACAAAAATAGCCATCCATGCGAAAGGCCTTGCCATTTTGCCGTATGTGCGCCGGGAAACGTGTCTATTTGCTACCTATGTGTGGCAGTTAAAGATTACAAGTGAAGATATTGTTAAAGACAGACGATTTTCCCGAAAAAAGTTGGGCAAACATTTTGACGATAGGAAAAAGTCCGTACCTTTGCAGCGTTTTACAAAGGCAATTGATTGTTTTACTTAAAATTTTAACCACACAATGAAAAAGTTAGTTTTCATGTTCGCAGCTTTCGCTGCTATCTCTTTCGCTTCTTGCGGCAACAAGACTTCTGACGCTGCTGCTACTGACTCTGTAGCTGATAGCGCAGTTGTTGACAGCGCTTCTGACAGCGCTGCAGTTGATAGCGCTGCTGCTCCCGCTGATAGCGCTGCTGCTGCCGCTGCTGACTCTGTAGATGCATAAGTAACAGACATGCGAAAGCTTCCCCAAGGGAAGTCTTAAGCGAACTCGCGAACAACGAGAGACTGAAACCTGTAGGACAGCTCCTGCAGGTTTTTTTGTGTACCTATGCGTCATGCGCTCTATGGAGGCGACGTTTGAAACGTCGTGTTCTACACGGCCAAAGGCAACCAAACGAAGGGGACTATTTCAAAGAAAACACACTTGCCGCATCGCTCAAGAAGTGCTAAAGAAAGGAAAAACGATGCACATTCCTTTTCTCTCCGCCCGTCTTGCGCTATCTTTGCATAGCGTAAACAATAATACCAAACACATGGCACAAAGCGACAGCGTAGTAATCATTCCCACATACAACGAGAAAGAAAACATAGAAAACATCATCCGTGCGGTGTTTTCCCTTGAACACGGGTTCCACATACTGATCATCGACGACGGTTCGCCCGACGGCACCGCTGCCATTGTGAAACGGCTGAAAGCCGAGGAGTTTGCCGACCGCCTGCACATTGTGGAACGCAGCGGCAAACTCGGTCTGGGCACAGCCTACATAGCAGGCTTCAAGTGGGCCATTGAGCACGGCTACGACTACATTTTTGAAATGGACGCTGACTTCAGTCACGACCCCAACGACCTTCCGCGCCTCTACGAGGCCTGTGCGAAGGACGGATACGACGTGGCCATCGGTTCGCGCTACGTGAGCGGCGTGAACGTGGTGAACTGGCCCATGGGACGCGTGCTGATGAGCTACTACGCCTCGAAATACGTGCGCTTCGTAACGGGAGTGCCCATCCACGACACCACGGCGGGATTCAAATGCTACCGCCGCCGCGTGCTTGAAACGATTGACCTCGACGCCATCCGCTTCAAGGGCTATGCCTTCCAGATAGAAATGAAGTTTACGGCCTACAAGCTCGGTTTCAAGATAAAGGAAGTGCCCGTCATCTTCGTCAACCGCCAGCTCGGCACGAGCAAGATGAGCGGCGGCATATTCGGCGAAGCACTCTTCGGCGTGATGCGCCTGCGCTGGGCTTCGCTTACCGGACAAATCAAGGCGCGTAAAGCATAAAGGGCATACAGCTATAAACACAAGAACGACTTAATTCAAAAGACATGCATCTCAGAATACAGATAAAGAACGTAAAGATGGTCAACGAGGGCCGCACGTTCGTCGGCACACTCGTCATTGACGACAACCGCATAGAAGAAATCATTGAAGGCAGTGACAAGGAAGCCACCATTCCTGTGGACGAAGCCATCGACGGTTCGGGATGCTACCTGCTTCCCGGCGTGATAGACGACCACGTGCATTTCCGCGACCCCGGACTTACCGCAAAGGGCGACTTCTGCTCGGAAAGCCGTGCGGCTGCAGCCGGCGGTGTGACCACGGTGCTCGATATGCCCAACTGCGTGCCCCAAACCACCACTTGGGAAGCCTTTGAAGAGAAAATGCAGATTGCCGCCCGCAAGAGCGTGGTGAACTACGGCCTCTTCTTCGGCGCTACGGCCGGAAACGCTTACGAACTGGGAAAACTCAATCCGCGCAAGGTGGCCGGCATCAAACTTTTCATGGGTTCGTCCACCGGCGGCATGCTCGTCAACAACGAGACGGCGCTGCGTGCCATTTTTGAGAATGCAAAACTTCCCGTCATGACGCACTGCGAGGATTCGCGCCTGATTGACGAGAACCTTCGCAAAGCACAGGAACTCTACGGTGCCGACCCCGCCGTATGCCACCACAGCGAGATACGCAGTGCAGAAGCCTGCTACCAGTCTACCGCCCTCGCCGTACGTTTGGCTGAGGAAACGGGTGCACGCCTCCACGTGGCTCACATCTCTACCGCACGCGAACTCGAACTTTTCAGCACGGAACGTCCGCGCATAACGGCAGAAGCCTGCGTAGGCCATCTGCTCTTTACCGATGCCGACTATGCACGTTTGGGCTCTCGCATCAAGGTCAATCCCTCCATCAAGACAGAAGCCGACCGCGAAGCCTTGCGCGCTGCGCTCTCCTCGGGAATTATACGTACCATCGGCACCGACCATGCGCCCCACAGTCTTACAGACAAGATGGGCGGATGCGCCAAGGCTGCTTCGGGTATGCCCATCATTCAGTTCTCGCTCATCTCCATGCTTGAGCTGGTGGACAAAGGCGTGCTCTCGCTTGAAACGCTCGTGGCGCTGATGTGCCACAACCCCGCCGACCTGTTCCAGATAGAAAACCGCGGTTATCTTCGCGAAGGCTATATGGCCGACCTCGTCATGGTGCGTCCCCACACGCCCTGGACGCTCACACCCAACCGCATACAGAGCAAGTGCAACTGGAGTCCGCTTGAGGGACACACCTTCCACTGGCGCGTGGAACGCACGTTCTGCAACGGCTTCCCCATTTTCAACCGCGGACACATCACCGACGAGAAGTTCCGCGGACAAGCCATTTGCTACGCACGTTGAGTTGCCTAAAAGAATAGGCAAAAAGCATATACACAAAAACCTTTGTGGATTTTTGGAATAAAACATTCAAAACAAATAAAACAAGGCTGCGCCTTTAGGCAATTTGTAAAAACGCTCAAAACGTAACAAGCCCCCTAAGGCGCAGCAAAGAGGCGAAGCCTCGTTTTATTTGTTTTGCACGTTTTATTCTCACTCCAAAGTTGTTGGTTGGTTCCGTATGGAAGCAGACCAAGTTGTTTTTGAACTTTACTGAAAGTATCGATGATATACAAGATTTACCAACTTTGCATTGCGCTGCCCGTGATTTTGGTGTGCACGGTGATTACGGCGTTTGTCACGATTGTAGGCGCATTCTTCAACGCCCACTTTTGGGGATACTATCCGGGAAAGATTTGGAGCAAAATCATTTGCCGCATATTGCTTCTTCCCATCCACGTGGAGGGACGCGAGCACATCGACCATAAGCAGAGCTACGTCTTCGTGGCCAACCACCAAGGCCCGATGGACATCTTTCTCATCTACGGCTATCTGGGCCGCAACTTCAAATGGATGATGAAAAAGGCGCTGCGCAAAACTCCACTCGTGGGCATAGCCTGCGAAAAGGCACGCCATATTTTTGTTGACAAGTCAGGCCCGAAGGCCGTAAAGGAAACCATAGAGAAGGCGCGCGCCACGCTGCAAGGCGGCACATCGCTGGTGGTATTTCCCGAAGGAAGCCGTACATTCACCGGCCACATGGGACTCTTCCGCAAGGGTGCGTTCCAACTTGCCGACGACCTTCAGCTTCCCGTTGTGCCCATCACGATAGACGGCTCGTTTGACGTGCTGACCCGCATGGCCGGCATCAACTTCGTGCACCGCCATCCCATGCGCCTCATCATCCACAAGCCCATCTATCCCACGTCGCACAGTCCCGAGGACATTCGCCACACGATGGACGAGGCTTACCGCGTCATCATGGCATCGCTTCCCGAAAAGTATCAGGGCTACGTCAAGAACGATGACCAATAAGCTGTAGCGTCGCCGTCCGCTAAAGACAAAAGAAACCCGAACCGCATTCCCATGCCTTCTGTTAGGCTACGGAGTGCGGTTCGGTTTTTTTTATTCAGACGGCGATTACTTGATAAGCTCGCTCAGTTTCTTTTCGAGTTCTTCACCGCGGAGGCCGCTGGTGATGACCTTGCCGTCGGGGCCGATGAGGAGAGTGGCGGGAATGGAGTTGACGCCGTAGGTGCTTGCGGCCACGCTGCCCCAGCCCTTGAGGTCGGAAAGGTGGTGCCAAGGCAGACCGAGACGCTTGATGGCGCCGGTCCATGCGGCTTTGTCCTGGTCGAAAGAGAGTCCGACGATGTCGAAGCCTTTGTCGTGGTATTTCTCATAGGCTGCCTTTACGTTGGGCATTTCCTGGCGGCAGGGGCCGCACCATGAAGCCCAGAAGTCGATGAGCACATACTTGCCCTTGCCTACATATTCGGAGAGCTTGTGCGTTTTGCCGTCGGCATCGCTGAGTTCGAGGTCGGTGAACATCACGCCGGGTACCTGGCGCTTCCAACCGGCGAGGGTGCTGCGCAAGCGGTCCATCATGCTCAGCTTCATGTAGGCGGGGTCGCCCTCTTCGGCAAGTGCAATGACGTCGGCTTTCTCCATGGACGAAGCGTAGTTGCGGAGGAAGAATGCGGGGAATTTGGCCTGCTTGTTTTCGCGGCAGATGTTTTTGACGATGTCAACGATTTTCCCTTCGGTCTCGTCAAACTCCTTGTTGATGCGTTCTTCTACGTCGGCGGGAACTTTCTGTCCTTTCTCACGGTAGGAGTAGTATTC
>CAVCAV010000106.1:0-9751 GCA_963600165.1 Christensenella sp. UBA1685
AACATCCTAACCCAGGGTGTCGCTTCGCTTGCCCTGGGCTATGTTGTGTTGGGCTTTCAGCCCGTCTTCAACCCAATCAGCAATTTCTCTCTATCCGTCCCAAATTCATTCTTGGGACTTTGCCACAAACAAAACCTGCCATGGGAAAAATAATCACCATCCGTTGCAAAAACACAGGCCGCTCACACCGCGTGCCTACAGGCTACAATCTCGAGGAAATCTACGAGATGCTTGAAATAAACATGCCTTACGGCGCTACAAGCGCCGAGGTCAACAACAAGGTGGAAGGACTCCACTACACCGTCTACAACGACAAGGACGTGGAGTATCTCGACATCACCTCGCCCTCCGGACTCCGCACCTACACCCGTTCGCTCTTCTTCGTGCTCTACAAAGCCGTGTGCGACGTCTACCCCAATGCACGTCTGCGCATAGACATGCCCATCTCCAACGGCTACTACTGCCACCTCGACATCGAAGGCGGCGTGAACGCCGAAGTGCTCGACCGCCTGCGCACCCGCATGCAGGAGATTGTGGACGGCCATCACGGGTTCCACCGCGTAACCTGCCCCACAGACCAGGCCGTGAAGCTTTTCCGCGAAGCCGGACTCCACGACAAGGCCATCCTCCTCGAAGGCCTCGGTTCGCTCTACACCACCTACTATACGCTCGAAGGCACCGCCGACTACTTCTACGGCTCGCTGCTCGTAAACACCTCGCAGCTCTACCTCTTCGGCCTCGAACGCTACGGAGACGGACTCCTTCTGCGCATTCCCGACCCGGCGAACCCCACACAGCTCCGCCCCATGGTGGAGCAGCCCAAAATGTTCGAAGTGTTCCGCGAGCAGCACCGCTGGAACTCCATCCTCGGCGTGACGAACATCGGCATGCTCAACCTCGCCTGCAGCAAAGGCCACACCAACGAACTCGTCAACGTGAGCGAGGCGCTGCAGGAGAAGCGCATCTCGCGCATTGCCGACGGCATTGCCGCCCGTCCCGAACTCAAGCTCATTCTCATTGCCGGACCGTCGTCGAGCGGAAAGACCACCTTCTCCAAGCGCCTTGCCGTGCAGCTCATGGCCTGCGGCGTAAGGCCCCATGCCATGTCGAGCGACGACTACTTCGTGGACCGCGACCGCACCCCGCGCGACGAGAACGGCGAGTACGACTTCGAACACATCGAGGCCATGGACATTGCCCGCCTCACCTCCGACATCAACGCCCTCATCCGCGGCGAGGAAGTGGCCCTTCCGCGCTACGACTTCGAGTCGGGCAAGAGCGTCGACAGCGGCAAGCGCATGAAACTCGGCGAGGGCGAGGTGCTCATTCTCGAAGGCATCCATGCCCTCAACCCCATGCTCACCGAAGGCGTGGACGAGAGCTGCAAGTTCCGCATCTACGCTTCGGCCCTCACCACCGTGATGCTCGACGACCACAACTACATCCCCACCACCGACAACCGTCTGCTCCGCCGCATCGTGCGCGACTACAAGTACCGCGCCCGTTCCGCCCAGGAAACCATCAGGCAGTGGCCCTCCGTGCGCCGCGGCGAGAACCGCTGGATTTTCCCCTATCAGGAACAGGCCGACGTGATGGTCAACACGGCCCTGCTCTTCGAGCTCGCCGCCCTGCGCGAACAGGCCCTCCCGCTTCTCGAGCAGGTGCCCGAGAACGCTCCCGAATATTCCGTGGCCTACCGCCTGCGCAAATTTCTCATGTACATCAAGCCCATCTCCACCCGCGGCCTTCCCCCCACCTCCCTCCTCCGCGAATTCCTCGGCGGCAGCACCTTCAAGTATTGAACGATGGAGGCGAGCGATGCATAGCGAGCGATGGGGCGAACGATGGGGGCGAAGTTTCCTGACTTCGCGCTCTACACGGCGTGTGCGCCCTCTATGGAGGCGACGTTTAAAACGTCGCGCTCTACACGCTCATAAGATAACCCTTCTCCGCGCAAGCGAGCTCGGGAGAGCTCGCCCCCATGCGCTTCGCCCCCCATCGTTCTTCCTTCTTACTCGAAAAAAGTGGCACATGTGCCACTTTTTTCGAATACGAACTGCCGCTTCTCGTAAAAAATGGCATATTTGCAGTCGAAAAAAGTGGCACATGTGCCAGAAATTCCGAATAGCGATGCAAATAGAAAGAGACCTTTACTTGAAACGCCTTGTGGACGGAATGCACAACGGACTCATCAAGATTGTTACCGGAATGCGCCGTGCAGGAAAGTCGTACCTCCTGTTCACGCTCTTCCGCAAGTATTTGTTGATGCAGGGAGTGGACGCTTCGCACATCATAGACCTTGCACTGGACGACGTGCTCAATGAAGAATATCTCGACCCCAAACGACTCGTGATGTACGTCAAGGAACGCATAACCGACAGCGACACCTACTATGTGCTGCTCGACGAAGTGCAGATGGTGGACAACTTCACCGCAGCCCTCAACAGTCTTCTCCACATCAGCAATGTGGACGTCTATGTCACGGGCAGCAATTCGCGCTTCCTTTCGTCCGACATCGCCACGGAGTTTCGTGGACGCGGCGATGAAACGCGCGTTTGGCCGTTGACGTTTGCCGAATACCTCACGGCCTACGACGGAACAAAGGAGGACGCCTGGCGCGACTACTGCACCTATGGCGGTTTGCCGCAGATTTTCTCTTTCTCTACCGAAGAGAAGAAAATGAACTATCTGCGCTCCCTTTACCAAACGGTCTACTTCAAAGACCTTGTGGACCGCAACCGCATAAAGAAGACGGAAGAGTTCGACACACTCATGCGTGTGATGGCTTCTTCTGTCGGTTCGCCTTGCAACCCCAGCAAGTTGAGCAACACGTTTCGCAGTGTGGCAAAGGCAGAACTCTCGTACGACACCATTTCCAGTTATCTCAACTTTATGCAGGACGCCTTCGTGGTGGAAAAGTCCATGCGCTACGACATCAAGGGCAAAAAATACATCGGCACGCTGCCGAAGTATTATTTCTCAGACACGGGTCTGCGCAACGCTTTGCTCGATTTTCGGCAAATAGAAGAAACCCACATCATGGAAAACGTCATCTACAACGAACTGCGCACACGCGGCTTCCTCGTGGATGTGGGAGCTGTGGAGGTGCGCACACGAATGGATGGCGGGGCGCCCGTACGCCGTCAGCTTGAAGTGGACTTCGTGTGCAACCGCGGCAGCAGGCGCTACTACATTCAGTCGGCCCTTGCCCTTCCCACAAAAGAAAAGAAGGAGCAGGAGTCCGCCTCGCTGCAGCACATTACGGACAGTTTCAAAAAAATTATCGTGGTGAAAGACAACATCGTTTCGCACCACGACGAAAACGGTGTGCTGCTCCTCTCCTTGTTCGACTTCCTTTTGAAGCCCGACAGCCTGGAACTGTAGCGTGCGGTGGAACGCTATGGAGGCGTAGCGCATGGGGGCGAAGTCTCCTGACTTCGCGCTCTACACGGCGTGTGCGCCCTCTATGGAGGCGACGTTTAAAACGTCGCGCTCTACACGATCATAAGATAATCCTTCTCCGCGCAAGCGAGCTCGGGAGAGCTCGCCCCCATCGTTCGCCCCCTATCGCTTGCTCCCATCGTTTACCCTTCCCCTACTCGAAAAAGCCGGCACAAGTGCCCTATACAAAAACCAACTTGGCACAAATTCCACACGCGGAATTTGTGCCAAGTTGGTTTTTGTTTGCTGTATGTCTTTTTACTTCCCCCTTCCGGCAATCTTGACGATCTTCGGGCCGTCGGAGGTGCTTGCCTTCAGCAGGAACGCACCGCTTTCGGGCAAGGGAAGGGTGAACGACGTGGCACCGCCGGCGTCAACGTCGGCAAGGCATACGCCGCCGGTGCTGAAGAGCTGCACGCGCTGGACGGCGCAGCCCGAGAGGGTGACGGCACCGTCGGCGACGTGCCAGTCGAGCATCTTGCCCACCTTCGTCGTGCCGATGCCGGTGGGCGACGTGGTGTTGTAGATCTTCACGTTGTCGATGGCAAGGTGGTAGGCTTGCTTGCCGTTGTACTTCCAGGCGAAATAGACCGGCGTGTCGTTGTCGGGGAAGCAGTTTGTCACGTCGTATTTGCGGTGTTCGGGAAGCGAAGTGGCGCCGTCGGTCAGCTGCTCGGGCGTATAGCCGTCGAACGTGTCCTCAATGGCGGCCCACTCTTCGCCGTTGAGCGAATAGTAAAGACCGGCGGAGGAGGTGCGGCCGCCCTGCTCGTAGTCCATGTCGAACTCAATGAACGTATACTCGCCGTCCTTTGCATTCTGCACGATGGGAGGCGTGTCGAGCGTGGTGAACACGTTGGTGAAGCCGGCCACCGATGAGGCTACGGAGGCAAACTCGCCGTTGAAGTTGCCGCCGCTCACGGGAAGGTCGTACCAGTTGTCGAAGCGCCACATGTAGTTGTCCTTCATCTTTCCGTCCACTTTCTCCACCGTCCAGTTGGCAGGTTTCAGACCGCCTGTGAAGTCCTCGCTGAAGGGGAGCGCATAGGAAGGAACGGCGCCGTTCTTCACCGAAACGGAGAGGGGCAGCGAGGCCACGTCGTCGGTGTACACCACCTTCACGCTGTAGTCGTAAAGTCCTTCGGGCGAGAGTGCGTCGGTGAACGACGTTTCGCCGGTGCGGCCCAGCAACTCGTTGCCGCGGTAAACGGCATATTCTTTCGTCGTGTAGTCAGAAGCTTTCGGAGCTTCCCAAGTGAGGACGTACTTGCCGTCGGCGCCGGCAGTGGCTGCGAGCGAACGCACCGTGTTGCGCGTGCCTACGGAAATGACGTCGTAGGCGGGTGCCGATTCGGCTGTGGGATTTTCATATACGGCCACCACCGAGTAGGTGTACACGCCTTTCGCCACGCTGGTCTGGCCCACGCTCAGGTCCGTGAGGTAACCGCCGAAGAGGGCGCCGTTGCAGTAGGTGTTGTAGTAGGCAGGCTGGCGGTCTCCCTCGGGAGCATCCCAGGCGATGGTGATGTCGTATTTCGTGGCGTCCTTGGCATTGACGGTGGCGCTAAGGCGCACGTTGGTCGGTGCGTTGGTGGTGGATTCCTTGATGTCAATCTGCACTTCAGCCTTTTCCGACTCTATGTTCTGGCTTTCGGAAACGGCGGTCACGGCATAGGTGTGCGTGCCGGCTTTCTTCGTGGACGTTTCGGTGTAGAAGCGCGTCTTGATGTGACGGGCTATGAGCTTGTTGTCGAGATAAACGTTGTAGCACTCCGTCGGCACAGTCTGCGCTGCGGCGCGCTGCGGACGGCTCGTCTTGATGCCTGAAGGCACAAAGGTGCGGTGCGTGGCGCGGCCGGCGAGCGGTGCCACGGCATGGGCGGCGGCGCTGGCAACGGTAGGCAATGTCTTCTGGGCATAGAGCGTGACGTCGTCGATGACCCACGAGAAGTAGAGTCCCGACTCGGTGTTGGTGGTGTCGCCCACGGCCTGGAAAGCCACGAGGCTGTTGTTCGTTTCGTTGCTGCCGACGTAGAGCGTGACGTACTGCCAGCCGTCCTCGCCGTTGCTGTCGTAGCGGGCATCCCAAAGTTCCGTCCATGTCTGGCCGTTGTCGTGGCTCACTTTCACGTAGTAGTGGTCGGGAAACTTGGTGTCGACGCCCCATTCCTTCAGCTGCGGGTCGATGTAGGTGTAGAAGCCGATGTATTTGGCATCGGAAGCGTTCACCACGAGCCATTCGTTCTGCACGGCAGACGAACTGTCTTCATGCGGAGCGGCGTCGTCGAAGAGAATGGCGGCACTCTTCTTGCCCGAGCAAATCCAGTCGGCGTAGTTCTCTACGTTTTCCTTGATCTCGGCGGTGGGGTAGGAGAACCAGGTGAAGAGCGGGTCGTAGGTGTTGGTGGTCTTTACGTACCAGTCGGCGGCGGGGAACGTGTCTCCCTCAAAGCCTTCGTGGCGCAGCGTGTCGCACTGCTCGCCGCAGTCCCAGGTGAGCGTCACTTTGTTGAAGTCGGACGCAGCACGGAGGTTGGCGGGAGCCGGCAGCGTGGTTTGTGCCGATGATGGTAGGGCGAAGAGCGCGCCTGCTGCCCACAGAAGGAGCGAACGGAGCGCTTGGAGTAGAGGTTTATTCATAAATGGTGGAGTTGGTAGTGTGGAGAATATGCTTTCTTCGCTAAGTAATGTTCAAAAAATAACTTACCCAATTTGTTAAGCGCGGCGAGCGGCCTGAATTCCTCTATGGAAAAACTGCGAAACTTTTTTCGTGTATCTCAAGCGAGGTCGGGAGACCTCGCCCCCATCGCTCGCCCCCATCGCTCGCCCCATAGAGGGCGCACCTCATTTGCACATTAGCGAAGTGACTAATTCACTTCGCTCTGGAACGTCGAGCAAGGCAGGTTCTGTGCGTTGACGAGATTGGCATGGGGATAGGGCTGCCAGGCATAGCGCACCTGTTTGGGGAGTTTTACGGAAGGTGAGCTCAGCGTGAGCGTGCCGTCAGCCACGGAAGTCACGGTGGCTTTGTACCATTTGCCGTTTTCACCACATAGTTCAAAACCCTCAATGCTGCGGTTGTCGGCTCCGTGCATACCGTTGCCCCATTCAAATGTAGCGGTCACAATGCCGTTGTCATCGGCCGTGGCGCTGCGGAAAGTGGGACCTTGCGGCACAAGCTTTGTCAGTCCGTACTGGTAGTGGAGCACTTGGCGTGCCAGACGTTCGCCCACGGGAGCTTTGCGGCGCGGGTGCACGTCGAGCGAGTCGCCGAGGTCGGAGCATACGGCCATCCACGTGTTGGGAAAGCGCTCCGCCAAGCGGCGCTGGCTGTCGCGGAAGGCGGGCCAGGAGGGACGGGTGGAGATGCCGGAGAGTTGCACGGTGTAGAAGGGGAGGGTAGGATTGTGGAACGTGCGGCGCCACGACGATTCGAGCAACGGGAAAAGTTTTTCGTGCTCGTCGGGAAGTTCGGCGTTCGACTCGCCCTGGTACCACAGCACGCCGCGAACGGTGTAGCTTTCCAACGGTTTCACTGCCGCATCGTAGAGAAATGCGGGGGCATAGGGGTGGCGGTGCGCCTTTTTCGGGTCGGCCTTCTGCAGATTGTAGTCGGCACGCGTGCGCGCCCATTCCATTATATTCGTGTTCTTGCGCCAGTCGCCTTGCATGATTTCAGGTGCGCTCTCCGAAAGCGTGAGCGAGTCTATCCATCCTTCTGCGGTGGATCCGCCCACGGCATTGTTGATGAGGCCCACATGCACGCCGAGCGAGTCGGCAAGCACACGGCCGAAGTGGAAACCTATGGCGGAGAAGTTGCGCGCCGTTTTTGCAGAGCAGCGTGCCCATGCACCGGTTTGGCGCAGCAGTCCGCGGTCAATGGAGTCGACCATGGCGGTGCTCCACACCTGTTTGTAGATGGGCCAGGGGCTTGGCATGTTGAACAGGTGGACGCGTGTCAGCGTGTCGGCCGTGGCGAGGTCTTCCTTGGCGGTGGCAATCACGTTGAGCGGAAGTTCCATGTTCGACTGTCCCGAGCAGAGCCACACTTCGCCCACCCACACGTCGGAAAACGTGCGTACGTCGTTGCCGCAGGTGAACTTGAGCGTGTAGGGACCGCTTGCGGGGAGTGCGGGAAGTACAACGCCCCACGAGCCCGAAGCATTGGCTTTGGCGGTGCGGCGCAGGGTGCGGCCTTTGCCCTGAAGAAGCACGGTGACGGTGGCTGCCTGCGGTGCACGGCCGTGGAGTGCAATGGGGCGCTTGCGCTGCAGCACCATCGACTCGCCGTAGGTCATGGGGAGCTCAAGGCACGATTGTGCAACGGCAGCGACGGGTGCCGTAAAGAAGGTGAGAATGAAAAGACTTAGGAGAAATAGTCTGCGCATGATGTTTAGCTGTTTGTGGTATGCTTTGCAAAGGAAAGAAGAAATAAGAAATTGGGCAAATGTAGCTTCGCTTTTACGTGCAAGTTGACGTATGGATACAAAAAAAGGGATACCTCTGTATCCCAACCTTGTTAACCTTAAATCTAATACTATGAAAAACACGGTGCAAAGTTACGGGAATGCCATTCCTCTCCAAGAGTTTGCCTATAAAAATAGGTCCGAAACTGCATAATTTTACGATTATTTACTCACTATGCCAAGCCCGTGTGGCAATGGGCTGCATAAATGTGCGTGAGCCTTCGTGTATGCAGCGCACGTCATTTCCTTATCTTCTTCAGAACGGGCCAGACGAAGGGAGTGAGCATGAGGAGAACGGCAATGCCGAACGTGGTGCGGAGAAGGAGCGACGTTTGTGTGGAAGCAAACAGTCCCATAAGCAGGAAAGCGTAAAGCACCAGGCATCTGCGCAGCGTGGAACGGTTCATGCGGTAGCCGTAGTGGCGGTGGCAGAACGTCAGGATCATAGTAAGGTCGAAAAGGTTGGCAGCAGAGAGCGCCAGACCCGCACCGACGAGTCCTTTCCAGGCAAATCCGCCGACGACGAGCAGGCAGAACACGGCGTCGTAGATGATTTCGAGCGTCATGTAAATGACCGAGTCGCCTTTCGACAGGGAGATGTAAGCCACTGGCGTGTAGACGGCCTTGAAATACATGTAGGAGGCGGCGCAAAGCACCATGGGAATCACTTCAAGGAAGTCTGCCGTGTAGAGAATCCTTACGATGAGCGGCAAGAAAAGGCAGAAGACCACAAGGAACGGGGCCATCATCACCACGAGCGTGTTGATTTGCCGGTTGATGAGCACGTTCATTTCCCTTACGTCGCCTACTGCTGCAGAAAGCCGAGGAAAATAGTCGGCATCCATGGCCACGAATATCATTCGGGCATAGCTTACCGTAAGGGTGAGTCCGGCACTGTAGAGTCCCACTTTCTCCAGTCCGCCCGCCATGTGGAGTATGCCGGTGCGCACGAGAAGTTCCGCGCCGGAAGTCATGGCGCCGGCAAGGATATATGCCGTGCCGAGTTTCACCATAGGCATTCCGACTTTCATAAAACGTGTACGGAACGGGCCCACGCGGTAAGGAAAGGTGCGCGAAGCGGCACGGAGATAAAAGAAGAAACCGAGCGCGGAAGTGACAACGATGACGGGGATGACGCCTTTCATGCCGAGCGCATAGTAGAGCACGGCGGAGCAAACGAGCGTGCCCACGGCGTTGAGGACGGATGCCGTGGCAAGTCGGCGCAGTTGGCGTACGCCTTTGAGAATGGCCATTTCGCCGCCGATGAGGGTGAGGAAAAGCACGGTGGGCGAAAGCCAGCAAAATTCGGCGAAAAGGCTCATCGTTCCGTGGGTCATCCAACTGATGAGGGGCGATGCCAGCAGGAATACAAGCATGCCCAAGACGGCCGTGGCCAGCACCCAAGTGCGGATGAGCCGCACGTGTCGCCGCAGCGTGGAAGGGTCAGCGCCTTCGGCGTAGAGTTCCGACAGGCGGCGCACGGCGCTCATGCCGAGTCCGAAGTTGGTAAGGTTTGCCACGAGGTCGGTGGCACGGCAGCAAAGGTCGGCAAGTCCGATTCCAGCAGCGCCGATAAAAAGTGCGGTGAGCTTGTTGCGCACCACGGCGAGCAGCACATAGAGGGCCTGCACGCTTCCGAACAGGCCTGTATACTTGAATATGTGACGGTAGGAATTGGACATAGAGTGGGATTGCCGGCGAGTAATGGTAAAATAAAGACTTACACAGTTTTCCAGCAGCGGATTTTGTGCGGCGAGCGGCCTGAAAGGCCACCACTCGTAAGCCCAGGTCACGGCACGAAGTGACGCGGCCTGGGTATATGCAAGCGGTAATGTTGCGGGCTG
>CAVCAV010000107.1:0-5867 GCA_963600165.1 Christensenella sp. UBA1685
CCCCCGACCCTCTGCTTGTAAGGCAGACGCTCTGAACCAGCTGAGCTAAGCGCCCTGTTTGGCGGGACTTTCAACGAGAGAAGCGGTGCGGAATTCCGCAAGGGAGTGGGCGCTGAGGGATTCGAACCCCCGACCCTCTGCTTGTAAGGCAGACGCTCTGAACCAGCTGAGCTAAGCGCCCGTGCTTCTCTGTTAAAGCGGTGCAAAAGTACGAGTTTCATTCCAAAGTGCCAAGCGTTTTTCCAAAAAAGTGCGTTTTGCGCCCGATGAAGACTCATTTTCTTCTCCGTCGGAGCTAATGTTTTCACGAAAATGCACTTTCAAAGAGTTTCTACGCATGGTGGGATTTATGCGACTACGGCTGGCATTTGGCACGGGGAGGCGGCTATTTTGCCAACGGATTCTGTTTTCTAAAAGTGGGACAGACATCCGCGAGCCCGCAACGGCTGCATTTGGGTTTGCGTGCCACGCAGGTGTAACGGCCGTGGAGCAAAAGCCAATAGTGCGACGGGGCGACGAGGTGTTCCGGTATGTATTTCTTCAAAGCCACCTCCACGCTGTAGGGCGTTGTGCACGAAGGCGGCACGAGGCCGAGGCGATGGCTCACACGGAACACGTGGGTGTCGACGGCGAGGGCAGCCTTTCCGAAGGCCACGGCCTGGATTACGTTGGCCGTCTTGCGCCCCACGCCCGGCAAGCGGGTGAGCTCTTCGAGCGTGGAGGGCACTGCGCCGCCAAACTCTTCATGGAGCATGCGCGCAAGGCCCACGAGGTGGCGCGCCTTGTTGTTCGGGTAACTCACGGAACGGATGTACTCGTAGATGATTTCCGGTGTGGCGAGGGCCATGGCCTCCGGCGTGGGATAGTCGCGGAAGAGCGCCGGCGTCACTTGGTTGATGCGTTTGTCGGTACACTGTGCCGAGAGCACCACGGCCACAAGGAGTTCAAAGGGATTGGAGAAATGGAGTTCGGTTTCGGTGTCGTCCATCGTCGCCTTGAAATAAGCGAGCACCCTTTCGTAGAGTTCCTTCTTGCGCATAGCGGATTGTTTTTCTTCGTAGTTTTAAATGCAGCCCGTAGGGAAGCCGTCTTTCGAAGGCACGGGAGGCGAGCGGCGCGCCGACTATTTCTGCTGGAGCTGCGCCAAACGGCTGATGTACTTGCCGAGAATGTCGAATTCAAGGTTTACCTTCGTGCCGGGCTTTATGGCATGGAAATTTGTATGCTCGAAAGTATAGGGAATGATGCAGACCTTGAACGTGGTGGCGGTGGGTTCGCACACGGTGAGGCTCACGCCGTTGACGGTGACGGAACCTTTGTCGACGGTGAAGTAGCCGCGGGAGACCATCTCCTCGTTGCTTTCGTAACCGAAAGTAAACTCGTAGCTTCCGCCGGCATCCTCTACGGAAAGGCAAGTGGCGGTCTGGTCCACATGGCCTTGCACGATGTGGCCGTCAAGGCGGCCGTTCATCACCATGGAGCGCTCCACGTTGACTTCGTCGCCCACTTGGAGCTGACCGAGGTTCGAGCGCTTCAGCGTCTCGTCCATTGCGGTGACTACGTAGCGGTCGCCGTCGCGTTTCACCACGGTGAGGCACACGCCATTGTGCGCTACGCTTTGGTCGATATGGAGTTCGTGGCCGAAGGGGCATTCGAGTGTGAAATGCTTGTTTTCCTTGTCTTGTTCAATGGCAACTACGCGTGCCATGGCTTCTACTATTCCTGAAAACATAGTGGGAAGAAAAATCTGGATGGTTTAGTTGAGATATTTGGAAGGAGAAACGGTGTCGCCGGCCACTACGAGTTTGCCGTTGACTATTTCGTAGTCCTTGAGCTTGCGGTCGAGTTCCGTCAGATTGATGAGCACGCCGACGGCCGTGCCGTTGTCGCGCGTGGTCAAGGCATAGCGGTCGTTGTACTCCACGCTGCCGTAGATTTGCGCCTCGGTGCCGTCGTCGGAGGTGCGGCAAAGGTCGAGCGTGTCGCCTTTGTCGGTGACCATGCAGAAGGTGCTCATGCCGAAGTCTTCGGTGGACGTGCCGTAGAGCGTACTGTCGGCAGAAGAGTCTGCCAGGGCGGTGTCGGCGGCCAGGGTGTCGGCCTGCGCAGAATTATCGCTGTTGGTCTTCCGTCCTTTGCAGGCAGTAAGGAAAAGGAGGCCGACGAACAGAAGAGGAAGGGTTTTTCGAATCATACAATGCAGTTTTATTTTGCGAAGGTACGAAAACTTTCGGTCCGCCATGGTATGCAGCTAAAGCCTATTCCACATTATATTCCTAATTTTGCAGCAAGAAGGCGGCGGCACCGCCGTTTTCCACTCCCCAACGACACTGCAAACATGTTTACTTTCAAGCAATTCACCATAGACGACACGCACTGCGCCATGAAGGTCGGCACGGACGGCGTGCTTTTGGGCGCATGGGCCGACGTGGCACACAGCCACAACATCCTCGACATCGGCAGCGGCAGCGGACTCATTGCGCTCATGCTGGCCCAGCGTGCCCCGTCGGCCCGGGTTACGGGCGTCGAGATAGACGAGGCTGCGGCTTCGGACGCCCAGCGCAACGTGGCGGCCTCTTCTTTTTCGGACCGCACGGCAATTGCACATGCCGACCTGCTGCAATGGTGCAAGGGCCACGCAGGAGAATTTGACACCATCGTAAGCAATCCGCCCTACCACGAGGAAACGCTTCTTCCGCCCTCAGCCCTTCGCGCCGCGGCGCGCCACACCGACGGCGGCGGACTTTGCTTTTCCGCCTTGCTGCACTGCACGCAGATTTTGCTGCGTCCGCAGAGCGAAGCGCCCGAAGCCTCGTTCTCCGTGGTGCTTCCCACGCAAGCTGCGGTGCGGTTCATTTCGCTCGCTGCGGCATACGGCCTGCAGTTGCATCGGCGAACGGACGTCGTGACGCGTCCGCAGAAACCCTGCAAGCGGGTTCTGCTCACTTTCAAGCGTTCCGCGGGCGCTCCCGAGCACGACACGCTCGTGTTGATGGAGGCGGACGGCTCACGCTCAGCGGCCTACGCTTCACTTTGCGCAGACTTCTACATTAAATGAGCGTCTGCCCTACTCCACCCTACATGCGCATGGCCTTTTTCAACGGTTGAATTTGCAGAAAAAGGCTTTCATTCGTCGACGGAAAGTACCAATCTGCCTAAAAGACACGTCCATTTCTTCCCTTTTAACGTTGTGTGCGCCAAATGTTTCGGCAAAAAGACATATATTTGTAGCGTTAAAGAAACAGAGAGGCTCGGTGTAACACTTTTCGCCGGGTTTTTGACGAGGAAGAAGAACGGATTTCTTATATTCATTATTGCCGGTGTGCGTCCGACGCTTGGACTCATTTCTTACCGGCACCACGCAGTCCTTCTTCCCCTTAACCGAGAAATTAATAATGAATCCACATTTTCTGCGCCGCACCATTCTTAGCATTGCCTTCTTGGGAATGGGATGTGCGGCATTTGCACAAGACCTCATAGCCCGTCAAGCTCCGGTAGACCGCCGTCTGCGCGCGGTAGACTCCATCTCCATACAAAAAGCCATGGAGCGCGACGAAGAGGCAAACTACAGCGACGACATTTACACCTCATGGGTGACGACGAAGGCCCATCCCTACCACAGTTCGGAGGTACCCGACAGTTTCCGCATAGACCTTCGCGGTTTCACGATGCCTACGCCCTCGCGTCTGGTTACCTCGCGCTTCGGCTACCGCCCCACTTTCCGCCGCATGCACAAGGGACTTGACATAAAAGTCTACACGGGCGACACCATCGTGGCGGCTTTCGACGGAAAGGTCCGCGTGGCACGCTACGACGCCGGCGGCTACGGCTACTACATCGTGTTGCGCCACAAAAACGGACTTGAAACCATCTATGGCCACCTCAGCAAGCAGCTTGTGGCTACGGACCAGGAGGTACGCTCGGGCGAACCTATCGGACTGGGCGGCAACACGGGCGGATCGTACGGCTCGCACCTTCACTTCGAAACCCGCCTGGCGGGAGAGCCCATCAATCCGGAACTGATGTTCGACTTCCCGGCGCAAGACGTTACCAGCGACTTCTACACCTTCCATAAGAGCACGAACGACTCGGGCAGCAACACGCAGTACGCAAGCGCCGCGGCCTCACGGAAGGAAACGAACAGCGGAGCGGGCAGCCAGATGGTAGCCTCGCACTACTACAAGGTGAAACGCGGCGAGACCATTTCGTCCATTGCCTCCAAGCTCGGCATCAGCGAAACGGAGCTTTCGAAGGCTAACAACCTTGACAAGAAAGCAAGAATACGCAACGGACAAATTCTCCGTTACTAAACGAATACTGCAAAGGTTTTAATTTTTTCATGCCGGTCGGTTCTTCCGCAAGGGAGGCCGGCCTTTTTTGTTGGATGTGGGGAGGGGGATAGGGAGGCAGGGGGATTGTTATGAAGGATGTAGGGATTGTTATGATGAATGTAGGATGCTGGATTTGCGCATAAAATGCATCTTCGCGCAAGCGAGCTCGGGAGAGCTCGCCCCCATCGTTCGTTCACACATAGAACATATAAACGACAAGAGCAAAGCCCTCGCTGTTCGGGGGCTTTGCTCTTGTCTTTTCTGTTGTAGGGAAAATCAGTTGAAAGGCGGGAGCTCGATGACGGCGCCTACCGTTACGTTGTCGGCATCCTTGAGATGGTTGTGCTTGACCACACGGTTGACGTAGGCGTCGGAACCGTAGTGGCGGCGGACGATGCGCGTGAGGTTTTCGCCGGCTTTCACGGTGTGCTTCACCGTTTGCGGTTTAGCGGGAGCGGCTTGAGGCTCTGGTTTTGCTGCGGGAGATGCCGACTGTTGGGCTTGCGGTTGCGAAGCGGCAGCTGCGGATGCGCCAGACGGTGTTTGGGCGCGGTCTGCGGACGGGGCGGCTTGGCGGTCGGAAGCTCCGGCTTGGGGGGCTTCTGCTTTGTGGGAAGAATTGGCATGGGACGCAACGGCCGCGGTGTCGGACTTGGCGGCGGACGAAGCGGCAGCGGGCTGCGGCTTCTTGGCCTGTTCTTTCACGGGAGCGAGGGGCGCTTCGGGCACGTCGGTGAAGAGGCATTCGGGACAGAGCACGCGGAAATAGCCTGCGAAGTAGCAGAGTCCCATGAGCACGAGTGCGCAAAAGGCGAGCGCCACGTATTTCCACGCATTGCGCTTGCGGCGCGAGGGCACTTCTTCGTAGACAAAACCGGCTATGCTGCTGGAGGTATGTCCGTTGAGCGATGCATCTTCCGAAGGCGTGGTGACCGGCTGAGGACTGCTCACTTCGATTTCTTCTTCTTCAACTGGAACTTCCTCTACCCCATCGCTGCTTTCCTCCGTTGCGGTGCTTTCCGCCACGGGCGTTTCTTCTTCTGCCACGGCGGGAGTTTTAGACTGCTCCGTTTCGGTTTTGGGTTCTTCGGGAACGGCGGGCGAAGGAGCGCTGCTTTCAGAAGGAGCTACAGGTTCTGAAGGTTCGGAAAGGTTGATAATCTCGTTGTCGGCCAAGTCGGTTTCAGGCTCGGGCTCGGTTTGCTGCGGAGCTTGTTCGGCTTGCTGCGAAACTTCCTCTGCGGGAGCGGAAGGCACCTCGGCGGCCGTGGCTTCTTCGTTTTCTTCTACAGAGCCTGCTTCTTCTTCCGTTTCCTCTTCATCGGCGTCGTCGGGCAGTTCGGTCTCAAGTTCGGGAGGCAAGGCAGTGTCGACGGTATTGAGTTCTTCCGTGTCGGTTTCGTCGTTGAGGTCAACGGCTTCGAAGTGGGCGAAGGGCTGGTTGACGAGTTCCTTTAGTGTGGAATCGGGAGTGAAGGAAACTTTGGTGTGGCCGCTTATCTGAAAGCGTTCGCCCGTGTTGATGTTGATGCTTTC
>CAVCAV010000107.1:5877-9658 GCA_963600165.1 Christensenella sp. UBA1685
CTTTCGCGTTCACCCACGGAGACCAGTTTGAACGTGCCGAAGCTTTTGATTTTGACATACTTGTCCTCAAGAAGTCCGTTGCCGACGAGTTCGAAGAATTTTCTTACGAAGTTTTCGGCTTGCGACTTCTCTATCTGCGCCTGCGATGCAAGGCGTTCGGCGAGTTCGGAAGGTGTGATCTTCTTTTTCATTGATGGGAGTTTCTGTCTGTGGGTGAAGCGATATATTAAGGCTCAGCTCTATCGCTCAAGAGTTTTGCGCATTGATTTTTTCCTTGAACACGTTGCTTTGCTTGAAGGCGAGCACGAGCTTTGGCGGGATGAGTTTGCGCTGTTTGGTGGAGGGATTGACGATAACGCGCTCGAGCTTTTTCTTCACCTCGAACGTGCCGAAACCCGATACGCTGAACGACGTGTCGTCGTCGAGCGCTTCGGCTATGGCGGTGCCCATGGCACCTACGAGCCTTTGGGCTTCTTTTGGACTGACGCCGGCTTCTGCAGCCAGCTTTGTGATGAAATCCTTGTTGTTCACAGGTATATTTATAAATATCGCTTTTAAGGGTGGTTCTATAAATTACCACCGATTAATATGCAAATTCGCTCAAATAGCGTTTTGTCATCTTTCGGACTCTTTTCCGCCCAAATTGCTTGTTCGCTCAGTCGCATAGCCCGCTATGCTCCTTCGTTCACAAACAATTTGGACGAAAAATAGCACCGAAAGCTGACAAAGCTAATTTATAGAACCACCCTATAAGTTTTAATCTACCACTTCTCCGAAGAGGTCGAAGCCTTCGCAGTCGTTGATCTTCACTTGGTAGAATTCTCCGATTTGGAGCGGTGCGTTCTCGTTTTCGGCAATGAGCACTTCGCAGTCCACTTCGGGCGAGTCGTACTCGGTGCGGCCGATGTAGTATTCGCCTTCCTTGCGGTCGATGATGGTGCGGAACGTGCGGCCCACCTTTTCTTCGGAGAGCGTGGCGGCGATGGATTCCTGAAGGGTCATTAGGCGGTCGAGGCGGTCGTTCTTCACGTCTTCGGGCACGTCGTCTTCATAGTTCTCCGCTGCGTAAGTGCCTTCTTCTTCGCTGTAGGCAAAGGCTCCCATGCGGTCGAAGCGTGCTTCGCGCACGAAGTCGAGAAGTTCGTTGAAGTCGTCTTCGGTCTCGCCGGGGAAACCTACCATGAGCGTGGTGCGGATGGTGATGCCGGGCACTTCGGTGCGAAGGGCGTGGAGAAGCTGCAGCGTTTCGGCCTTTGTGGTGTGGCGCTGCATGCGGCTGAGCATATTGTCGGAGATGTGCTGGAGGGCGATGTCGAGATAGTTGCACACGTTGGGGTGTTCGCGCATCACGCGGAGCAGGTCCATGGGGAAGTGGTTGGGATAGGCATAGTGGAGGCGTATCCATTCCACTCCGGGTATTTCCGCCATGCGTTCGATGAGCTCGGGCAGGCGCTGCTCTTGATAGAGGTCGATGCCGTAGTAGGTGAGTTCCTGTGCAATGATTTGGAACTCTTTGGTGCCCTGCTTCACGAGGGAACGCACCTCATCGAGTATTTCTTCGATGGGGCGGCTTTTGTGCTGTCCGGTGATGATGGGGATGGCACAATAGGCGCACTTGCGGTTGCACCCTTCGGAGATTTTGATGTAGGCGTAGTGGGGCGGCGTGGTGATGACGCGCTGCACGTCGGTGCGGTCGTCATACTGGCTGCGGAGTTCTTCGAGGAGTTCTTTCCAGTTGAACTTTCCGTAGAACTTGTCCACTTCGGGAATTTCGTCCTGCAGCTCCTGCATGTAGCGTTCGGAGAGACAGCCCATCACATAGACATGGGTGAGTTTTCCCTCTTCCTTGAGTTCGCAGAGTTCGAGAATCATGTTGATGCTCTCTTCTTTAGCAGCTGCAATGAACCCGCAGGTGTTTACGACGGCGATGTCGCCGTGCATTTCGTCGGGATTGTGGTATGCGTTGAATCCGTGTTCGCGGAACTGGCTCATGAGCCGTTCGGAGTCGACGAGATTCTTGGAACATCCCATGGTTATGATGTCTATGTTGCGCATTGGGTGTAGAGTCTTGTAGATAGATTGTGATGTTGGGGCTTGGCCTTGGGGGGGCCGTTTATGCGAAGTCAGGAGACTTCGCCCCCATCGTTCGCTTCATCGTTCGCCCCCATCGTTCGCTTATTAGTTCGGCTTGGTTTTAAATGGACTGTCCTTCGAAGAGGGTGTCGACGAAGTCTTTGGCGTTGAAGGGCTGGAGGTCGGTCATTTTCTCGCCGAGCCCGATGTATTTGACGGGAACTTTGAGCTGGTTGGAAATGCCGATGACCACGCCGCCCTTTGCTGTGCCGTCGAGTTTGGTGATGGCGAGAGCGGTGACCTCGGTGGCCTTTATGAACTGCTTGGCCTGCTCGTAGGCGTTCTGACCGGTGCTGCCGTCGAGCACGAGGAGCACTTCGTCGGGCGCGCCGTCGACGACCTTTTGCATCACCTTCTTTATTTTGGTGAGTTCGTTCATGAGTCCCACCTTGTTGTGGAGACGTCCGGCGGTGTCGATGATGACGACGTCGGCATTGTTTGCCTTGGCGGAGTTGACGGTGTCGTATGCCACACTGGCGGGGTCGCTGCCCATCTGCTGCTTGATGACGGGCACGTCAACGCGTTTGCCCCAGATGTCGAGCTGCTCGATGGCAGCGGCGCGGAAGGTGTCGGCTGCACCGAGCACCACCTTGAGTCCGGCTTGCTTGAATTGGTAGGCGAGCTTGCCGATGGTGGTGGTCTTGCCCACTCCGTTTACGCCGACAACCATGATGACGTAGGGTTTGCGGTCGGTGTTGATGTTGAAACCTTCGGTGTCGTCGTTGCCGCTCTTGGTGAGGAGTTCGGCTATTTCTTCCTTAAGGATGTTGTGGAGTTCGCTTGTGCTGACGTATTTGTCGCGTGCCACACGCTTTTCTATGCGTTCAATGATTTCAACGGTGGTGTCGGTGCCCACGTCGGAGGTGATGAGGATTTCCTCGAGCTGGTCGAGCACTTCGTCGTCGACTTTGCTTTTTCCGGCGATGGCGCGTGTGAGTTTACCGAAAAAGCTTTCTTTCGTTTTTTCGAGTCCGGCATCGAGTACTTCCTGTTTTTTCTTTTTTGAGAAAATGTCAAATATACGCATGTTCGGTGGTTGTTTTGATAGCGTGTGGTGCGGGGTTGAATGCGTTGTGTAAGCGCAAAGGGCCAATCGGCTGACTATATGGTCACTTTACCCCAATTTGTTTTTGCAAACTTACGTAAAATAGGCGAGACGTGCACGTGTTTTGGGGGCAAAAGTGGATTTTGGGGCGAGCTGGGAGCTGTAAAGAATGATTTAACCGCCGCGGAGATGAAAAGCAAAGAACATTTACAAGCCGTGTAGAACGCGACGTTTTAAACGTCGCCTCCATAGGGGGCGCATGCCGCGCAAAGGTTGTTGCACAACATAGGGCGCATGCCGCGCAAAGATTGTCGGCCTATATGATTGGAAATATACGCAAAAAGAGGACTTGCCTGTTAGGGCAAATCCTCTGTTTATCTTTCGGTGCTCGGCTACGGAATGAGCGTTGCACGCTGATAATCTGTGAAACGGAAGTGTTGGGGGAATGCTTCAATTAGTTCTTGAAGAAATCCTTGACAGCTTCGTTGGGCACCATCTGCTCGTCGAAGATGTAAGCACCGGTTTTGGGGCTCTTAACCATCTTGATAACCTTGGTGTATGAACGTCCGTCGGTCTTACCTTCCTGGAGCGTTGCGACTGTTT
>CAVCAV010000108.1:0-9479 GCA_963600165.1 Christensenella sp. UBA1685
TGGTTGTTGTAACCCAGGGTGTCGCTTCGCTTGCCCTGGGCTATGTTGTGCTGGGCTTTCAGCCCGTTCGCAGCGGAAATTCCCTGAAGAAAATGCATAAAGCTTCGCTTCAGCGAGCCGTGTAGAGCGCGACGTTTCAAACGTCGCCTCCATAGAGGGGCGCATAGCCGTGTAGAGCGCGAAGTCAGGAGACTTCACCTCCATCGTTCGCCCCCATCGTTCGCCCCATTGCTTGCCCCTATATAGAGTTTACAACGTCTCGCTCAGGCGGCCCATAAGCGTGCGCACGCCGGTGGAGGCCACGTCCTGGATGACTTCCACGCTGCGCTGGGCGGGCACCTTCACGGGTTTGGGGTCGATGAGGAAGACGGGGACGTCGCGGCGCACGTAGCCGACGAGTCCGGCTGCGGGATAGACGTTGAGCGAACTGCCTATGATGACGAAGGCGTCGGCCTCTTCGGCCAGTTGGGCAGCGGGCACGAGATTGGGCACGGCTTCGCCGAACCATACAATCCAGGGGCGCAGACGGGAGCCGTCGGCAGCGAGTTCATCGTGGGCCACTTCCAAGTGGTCGACGGGAAGGGTGCGTATGTAGCGCGGGTCGTCGGGACGGGCGGAGGAACATACCTTCATCAGTTCGCCGTGGAGATGTAGCACGTGGGTTGAACCGGCACGCTCGTGGAGGTCGTCGACGTTTTGCGTCACGATTCTCACGTCGTAGTCGCTTTCCATTTCGGCCAGAAGGCGATGTCCTTCATTGGGCTGTGCGGCAATGAGCTGGCGGCGCAGTCCGTTGTAGAAATCCGTGACGAGGTCGGGGTCGGCATTCCAACCCTCGGGTGTGGCCACCTTTTCCACGGGATACTGTTCCCAAAGTCCGCCGGCGTCGCGGAAGGTGCTGAAACCGCTTTCGGCGCTCATGCCGGCACCGGTAAGCACAACAATCTTTTTCTTCATGATTCAGAGATTTTGCCTTGCAAAGATGGCGTTTTTCGGGAAACCGACGCAACCGAATGGATAAAAGAATGTTTATCTAAAGTGAAGAATGCTTTGCGCAGACCAAGGCACGCCGTAAAAATTCCAAGGCACGCCGTAAAAAATCCAAGGCGGGGAATTAAGCGGAGATGTGCATGGAATGCGCAGCCGTGTAGAGCACGAAGTCGGGAGACTTCGCCCCCATGCGCTGCGCCTCCGTACACTACGCAAAACTTTCGCCCGTCCCGTTCAAATTTTCGCCCACCCCAACACGTTGGGCGAGCCAAAAGTTTTTTGCAAACGTTTGCAGTTTCCGAGCATCAACATTTCGGTACAAGCCTCCTGCTTCGCGCGCGTTCGCGCACGCGTATACACCGAAGTTTGTGCAAGTTGCTGTCACCCTTCAGCCGTGCCGTCATTAATCAAGTCTACACCTTTGTATTTCAAGCGGTTAAACATTTCAGCTCGGGTGACAGCACATTTTCCGGCAGGGGTAATTTTTCGTCAGAGCATATAAAAATCGGTCACGGCCTCGGCTGACAGTAAAGTATTAATAAAGCAAAACTTTTGTATCGGTTTCTTGTTGCTGTCAGCCTTCATGCGGGCGTAGCGTATGGGGCGAACCTCCTATGGGGCGAAGTCTCCTGACTTCGCATGAGCGAGTATGCCATTGACCCGTGTAGAACGCGACGTTCCAAACGTCGCCCCCATAGAGGGCGCACATCGCACTTATGGCATCCTTCATTTGCACATTTGCATATTTGCACATTTGCACATTCGCCCGGCGACACATTCGCCCGCCCCCATTTTGCCCCACCCCAAAGCGCAGCATTCCCCCAAAACCTCGTATCTTTGCATACTAAAGTGCAAGGCACTACCGACAACCGTTCCCCCCGAGGGAAAATACATCCGAAAAAACAAACGATGAAATTCATACACACCGCCGACTGGCACCTCGGCAACAGTTTTCACGGACACGACCGCACTGGCGAACACCGACATTTCCTCAACTGGTTGCTCAACACCATCGTGGAGCAGCAACCCGATGCGCTCCTCATTGCCGGCGACGTGTTCGACTCGTCAAACCCTTCGGCACAGGCCGAAGAACTCCTCTACGACTTCCTCCTACAGGCCACCACGCTCCTGCCCGGACTCCAGGTGGTGCTCACCGCAGGCAACCACGACTCGGGGTCGAGGCTCGAAGCGCCCGCCTCGCTCCTGAAGATGCACAACGTGTATGTACGCGGACTCGTACACCGCACCGCCTCCGACGAGCCCGACTTCGACTACTACCTACTGCCCCTCGCCCCGCGCGGAGGCAGCGAAGCCGCCGTGGTGTGCATGGCCGTACCCTTCCTCCGCGGCGGCGACTACCCCGCCGGACTTACGCCCGAAGAAGGCCTCAAATATTTCTTCACCAACCTCCACCGCGCCTACGCCCACAGCGAGTTCGGCGGACTGCCCCTCGTGGTGGCGGCCCACTTCTACGCCTCGGGTGCCGACATCTGCGGCGAGGACCACTCCGAACGCCTCGTCGTGGGCGGACAGGACTGCGTGGAAGCCGGCGTGGTGGGACGCGACGTGGCCTACACCGCGCTCGGCCACATCCACAAACACCAGCAGGTGGGCGGCGCACCCAACGCCTTCTACTCCGGCAGCGCCCTGCCCATGTCGTTCAGCGAAATAAGCTACCGCCACGGCGTGCAGCTCGTCGACGTCGACGCACAAGGCCACGCCTCCATCGGCTTCCTCGCCTACGAACCGCTGCGCACCCTCTGCCGCATTCCCGAAGGCGGAGGCGCGGCACGTGCCGAAGACGTGGTCGACGCCATAGGCCGTCTGCCCAAGCGCAGTAAAAACGACAGCGGCGACGCCTGGCCCTACCTCGAAATACGCGTGGAAGAGCGGCAGCCCGAGCCCACGCTCATGCACGACGTGGCCGAAGCGCTCAAGGACCGTGCCGTACACTTCTGCCGCATGGTGCGCGTAAGCTCCGCAGCCTCCGACCGCCCCGCCGACACCGCCGACAGCGCACCGCGCGAAAGCCTTGAAGAACTCACCCCGCTGCAAATGGCACGCCGCGTGTTCCAGACACGCTTCCAGAGCGAAATGCCCCAAGAACTCGTAGAACGCTTCAAACTGGCAGAAAAGAAAAATGAAGATTGAAAAAATTGTCCTCAACAACCTTACCTCCATCGAGGGCGAACAAACCATAGACTTTACGCAGGAGCCCCTGCGCTCTGCCGGACTCTTTGCCATCACCGGCAACACGGGCTCGGGCAAGAGCACCATTCTCGACGCCGTTTGCCTGGCACTCTACAACAAAGCGCCCCGCTTCGAAAACATCGAGCGCATTCCCCAGGAAGACCTCGACCAGGCCACCGAAAAGGTGCAGCGCGTGCAGGCCTCGCGCACGGCCAACATACTGCGCCGCGGACAGAAGGAGGGCGGATGCACCGTGGTCTTCTCCACCTCCGACGGCGAGCGCTACGAAGCCTCATGGAGCATACGCGTCACGCGAGGCGGCAACTACAGTTCGCCCGAGCGTTCGCTCCGCCAGCTCGCGCCCCACAAAGAGACCGTCGACCGTGCCGAAATAGACCGCCGCATAGAAGGCGCCATCGGCCTCTCCTACGCACAGTTCACGCGCACCGTCATTCTCGCACAGAACAGCTTCGCCAATTTTCTCAAGGCCCCACGCGCCGAGAAGGCCATGCTGCTTGAGAAACTCACCGGCACGGAAGCCTACGGCAACGTGTCAATGCAGATATTCACCCTCGCACAAGAGGCCGAAACGCGCGTAGTAGCCCTCGAGAACAAAATGACGGGTCTGCTCAACTACCACCTCTCGCCCGAAGCCCTCGCCGAAGAGGAAGAGCGCCAGCGACTGCTCACCGCACAGGGCGAAAACATCAAGAGCGAAATGCAGCGCATGGAAAGCCAGACGCGCTGGTTTGCACGGTTCGACGAAGCCACACGCCTCGTCGCCGACAACGAAGCCCGCTTCGCCGCCGCCACAAAGGAGTGCATGGCCATGCGTTCCGACGAAATGCTCCTCGAACGCTACGACTCGCTCCTCTCCATGCAGCCCCTCTTCCAGGAAATCGTGATGCGCCGCACCGACATCGACAAGACAAAAGAACTGGAGACCGCCAACGCCGAACAGCTCGAAGGCGCACGCCGCCAGCTCGACACGCTCACGCAGCAGCTCGACGTGGCACGCGAACGCACGGCCGACGCCGAAAAACACCTTGAGCTGCGCCGCCCCGCCATCAACCGCGGACATGCCCTCACGGGCGAAATGACCGTGGCTGCCGAGCAGCTGAAAACGCTCGAGAGCCAGCTTCTCGCCGCACAGAAGAAGTACGAAACGCGGCAAAACGACCTCACCGCAAAGCAGGAAACCCTCACCAAGGTGGTGAAGGAGATAGAGCAGCAGAAGCTCCACAAGCAGTCGCTCTCCGTCCACCGCCTCATGTTTGAAAAGTTCGACCTCGTGAAGGACAAGCTCGCCATGTTGCGAAGCGAAACCCTCCGCAACGCCGAAAGCCACAAGAAGCAGACCGAGCTGCAGCGCCGTCAGGCCACGCTCCGCGCCTCCAGCGAGAAGGCCGAAAAGGAACAGCACGACAACCAGGCACGGCTCAACACGCTCAAGAGCGAACTGCTCATACACCAGCAGACCAACCAGGGACGCGACTCCTCGCTGCTGCAGAAGCGTGCCGCCGACGCCAAAAACCGCATGCAGAGTCTCAAACATGCGGCCCTGCTCTGGCAACACATCTCCGAAGGCTACGCACGCATCAGCGAAAAGCGAGCCACGCAGAAGCGCGAAGAGGTGGAAATAGACCAAAAGCGCCAGCTCGCCCTCAAGCAGGAGATTGAGGTGAAAGCCGCCGAAGAGGCCTACTCGCGCGTGCGCACCACCTACACGCTCAGCCAAACGCAAAACATCGTCAATCTGCGCAAACAGCTCAAGGAAGGCACGGCGTGTCCCGTTTGCGGAGCCACGCACCACCCCTACCACACCGAAACCGAACGCGAACTCGGCGAACTGCTCACCACGCTCAGCAAGGAATATCTCCACATGCAGCAGGACCTCGAGCACAAGCGCACCGCGCTCAACGCCATCCGCGAAACCATTGCCGCCGACGCCGCACGTCTCGAAGCCGACAAACAGGCGCTCGCCGACCTGCAAAAGCGCCAGCAGGCCGACGTGGACGAATGGCAGACCTGTGCCTACCTCGACCCGTCGTTTGCCGACTGCTCGGCCACCGTCAACCGCGACGCACGCCGCATGATGATAGAGCTCCTCATCGACAACACCGGACGCACCTCCGAAGAGGCGGAGAAGGAGCTTGAGGACTTCAACTTCCACCAGCAGCACATCAACCGCCTCAACGAGGAGATTGCCGCACTCAACGCCCTCATGGCCGACAACCGCACCTACCTCGACAACCTCAACACGGAGTGCCACATTGCGGCTGCCGCGGCGGAGGACCTCCAGCACGTGATCAACGAAAGCGACCACTCGTGCTCCGAACTCTACACCGACCTCGACGAGATGGTCACGCTCTCGGGATGGTTTACCGAATGGAAAAACAATCCCGACGGCTTCCGCATGCGCCTCACCAATCTCCACTCCGAGTGGAACGCCACGTGCACCGCGCTCGACGAGGCGCAGCGCTCCGAAGCCTTCCTCCGCGAAGAGGTGAAAAACGCCGAAACCAACCTCGCCGAGGAGAACCGCCACGTGGTGCAGTGCCGCGAAAGCCGCGACGCCACGCGCGAGTCGCTCCACGGCAAGCGCGAAGAGCTCCGCCGCCTCTTCGGCGAAAGTTCGCCGCAAAAGGAAACGGAAGAGTTGCAGCTCGCCGTAGCACAAATGCGCGACGCCGAGCAGAAAGTGCTCCACGAATGCGAAGCGGGCACGGGCCTCGTGCGCCAGCTCGAAGGCAAGCGCGACAACCTGCTCCACACGCGCCTCGAAAACCAGCGCCAGCTGCAGGAGAAGATGCAGCAGCTCGACCTCTTCATTCTCCGCTTCAACGGTTCACACTCGCCCGTGCAGTTTGCCGAACTCGAGAAAATCTTCGGCGACACCCGCGACTGGAAGGCACTGCGCGAAAAGCTCACCGCGCTGAAGGAGAACCGCATGCTGGCCGAAAACCGCCTCGAACAGGCCCGCCAGGCGCTCCTCGCCATCCAGGCAGACCCCGCACGGCCCGACGACGAAACGGAAGCCACGCGCCTTGCCCTTGCCGAGCAGCTCGAAACCCGGCAAAAGGAACTCGAACAGATCACTCAGCAGCTCGAGGACTGCCGCGCACGTCTGCGCGCCCACGCCAACAGCGAGGAGAGTGCCGCAAAGCTCAACGACAAACTCGAGCAGGCGCGCAACGACGCCAAGGAGTGGAACCGCCTCAACGTGCTGCTCGGCAGCAAGGACGGCAAAAAGTTCCGCACGCTGGCGCAAAGCTACACGTTCCGCTTCCTCGTGGAACACGCCAACCGCCACCTCCGCATGCTCTCCTCACGCTACGAGCTGCGCACCATTCCCGCCACGCTTACGCTCGAGATTGTGGACCGCGACATGTTCGACGAGCACCGCTACGTCGACTCGCTCTCCGGCGGCGAAACCTTCGTGGTGAGCCTGGCGCTCGCCCTCGGTCTGGCATCGCTCTCAAGCCGCAACCTCACCATCAGTTCGCTCTTCATCGACGAAGGCTTCGGCAACCTCGACCACGAGTCGCTCGACCTCGTCATGACGGCCCTCTCCAACCTCGAAAACTCGCAGGGCCGCAAAGTGGGCGTCATCAGCCACACCGACCAGATACGCTCGCAGATTTCCCCGCAAATACGCCTCGTAAAGCTCCCCGGCAACGGCAGCTCAAGGATTGACATAAGGTAACGCTTCGCGAATGTGCAAATGTGCAAATGTGCAAATGTGCAAATGTGCAGATGAGCAGATGTGCAAATGAGCTGCGCGGCAAACGCGCCCTCTATGGAGGCGACACTTCGCTAATGTGCAAATAAGCAAATGAGCTGCGCGGCAAACGCGCCCTCTATGGAGGCGACGTTTAAAACGTCGCGCTCTACACGTATTTTCCCCTCTACGCATCAATTTAAGATTTATACCCATACATATACTCTTCTGTCAAACAGGTTTCCTATATTTGCACAATGCAATGCGCAGCCAATCTGCACATTTGACAAGCACCGTGTAGAACGCGACGTTTTAAACGTCGCCCCCATAGAGGGCGCACATCGCGCCATAGCATCCTCCATTTGCACATTTGCATATTTGCACATTCGCGAAGCGACACATTCGCACATTAAACTTCCTCCCATGAAACGAATGCTCCTTTCGGCCGTCATGCTCCTCTTCACCCTGACGGCCATGGCACAAAGCCAAATCAAATACGGCTACCTCAGCTACAACACCATTCTCCGCTCCATGCCCGACTACACCGAGGCACAGCGCCAGATGGGCGAACTGCGCAAAAAATACGAAGCGGAAGCCGCCTACAACGAGCAGAACTTCAAGCGCCAGTTTGCCGAATTCCTCCAAGGACAGAAGGACTTTCCGCAAAACATCCTCCTCAAGCGCCAACGCAGTCTGCAGGACGCCATGGAGAAGAGCCTCAGCTTCCGCCACGACATCGACAGCCTGCTCACCGTGGCCGAAACGGAAGCACTCGCCCCCGTGCGCAAACGCCTCGACGAAGCCATCCGTGCCGTCGGACTCGAACACGGCTATGAATATGTGCTCAACACCGACGCCAACGCCTACCCCTTCATCCACCATTCCGTGGCTGAAGACGCCACAGCCTACGTCGAAGCCAAACTTAAGTAACCTCTTGCCATGACTCCTATCGGCGTTTTCGACTCTGGATACGGCGGCCTCACCATTCTCCGCCAAATACGCCAGCTCCTTCCACAATACGACTACCTCTACCTCGGCGACAATGCGCGCGCACCCTATGGCGCACACTCGTTCGACGTGATTTACCAGTACACGCTACAGGCCGTAGAATACCTCTTCGCGCAAGGCTGTCCGCTCGTCATTCTGGCGTGCAACACGGCCTCGGCCAAAGCGCTGCGCACCATTCAGGAACGCGACCTCCAGCGCCTCGACCCCACCAAACGCGTGCTCGGCGTGATCCGTCCCACGGTGGAAGCCATCGGTCCGCTGACGCAGACGCGCCACGTGGGCCTGCTCGCCACTTCCGGCACCGTCAATTCGGGTTCCTACACCATGGAAATCCACAAACTCTGGCCCGACATCCAGCTCACGGGACAGGCCTGCCCCATGTGGGTGCCGCTCGTGGAAAACTATGAGTTCGACTCGCCCGGGGCCGACTATTTCGTAAAGAAACGCATCGAAGGCATTCTCCGCATCGACCCGCAGATAGACACCCTCATCCTCGGCTGCACACACTATCCGCTCCTCATGAACAAGATAGTGAAGTACACCCCTCCCGGCGTGCGCATCGTGCCGCAAGGCGAATATGTGGCACAAAGCCTCAAGGACTATCTCGACCGCCACGCCGACATGGAAACGCGCCTCACGCAGCAAGGCACCTGTCACTACCTCACCACCGAGAGCGCCGACAAGTTCCGCCAAAGCGCCGCCCTCTTCATGCACCAGATGGTCGACGTCGAGCACATCGCACTCTGACATTACATTAACACAATACGCAAAACAGCGCCGCCTATGCAACATTGGCGGCGCTGTTTTGCGCTTAAACATATATGCCCGAGCGATGGAACGAACGATGGGGGCGAGCTCTCCCGAGCTCGCTTGCGCGAGCTTACAAAAGCATTTGCGCAACCTCACAATTATTCCCCCTCACTCCTTCTTCGACTTTGCCCTCCGCTGCTCGCGCTCCACGCTTTCGCGCGTATGTTTCCAGCGGCGGTGGCTCCAAAGCCAAAGGTAAGGCGTGTCGTTGATTTCCTGTTCCAGGCGGCGCATATACAGTTCCGTCAGCTTGAAATCCTCAAACTCCTTCATGTCGTGTGTCAAGCATTCCAAATGGCACTCGTAGTAGCCGCGGCGCGGACGCGTCACATGAGCGAAATAGGCAGCAGCCCCCACCTTCTTGCCGATGCGCTCGGCGCCGGTGAATATCGGCGTGTCCTGATGAAGGAAGTTCACCCAGTCGTGAATGCTCAGCGGCGACGGACTCTGGTCGGAGATGAAGCCGATGTGGCTGCGTATGCCTTTCGACCGAAGGGTGAGAATGTGGCGGAAAGCGTCGTACTTTGAAATGTTCTCCGAATCGAAGCGCGAACGCATGCGGTAAAACAGACGGTCGAACACTTGGTCGCGTAGCGGACGGTAGAGTTGGCCGCAGTGGCGCTTGCTCCATATGCCGATGGAACTTATCCACTCCCAGTTGCCGTAATGTCCGAGCATAAGGAACACGAAAGGCTGGTGGTCGAGTTCGGCATCCATGGCCTCAATGCCCACAATCTTCATGCGGCGCTTCATCTCCTCG
>CAVCAV010000109.1:0-9246 GCA_963600165.1 Christensenella sp. UBA1685
AGCCGTGTAGAGCGCGACGATTCAATCGTCGCCCCCATGGATGGATACGTCGCGCAGCTCATTTGCACATTCGCACATTCGCACATTTGCACATTTGCGAAGCGAATCGTTCGCCCGCATCGTCGCGCGTTTGTTGCTGAAAATGGCGGAAAAATGGCGAAAAACTTGCAGAGACGCCAATTATGCCGTACATTTGCAGTGTACAAAAACAAACTTGGCGCAGAAAACATCACTGCGCACCCACACAAAGCACTTCAGGCCGCGCACGGCACCTTCGCCCTGCACCTACACCGCGGCCGACAGACAAACTAAGACATTAGGCTAATTATTCCATCCCCGACATTGTTGATTTTTTATATGAGAAGCACGGGGACAGTAACCTCAAATACCAAACAAGCCACTCTTAGACCCATTGTGCCCGCAATGTGCCCCTATGTAAACCGGCACCGTGTGCGCACATCTCCCGGCCAGTCCTCCCGAAGGACGCGCCACCCTTTGCTGCACACTCCGCTCTCTACGTGGACGGCTGGTGCGGCGAAGCCACTTCTTCTTTCGACAGCAACGCCTTACAGGTAAAAGATTGCTCCACGCGCTGCGGCCCCCGCCGTACGGCCCATGTGCGTGCATACGGATAACACTCGTTACGGCAAGAGGAAGCACCCTCAGCGGTGCTTCCTCTTTTTTTTGTGCGAAGAAGGTAAATGTAATATTTGACGAAAAAGGTTTGAACGGAGCGAGAGGATAGAATGGTAGGGAATAAAACTTTCAAAACAAATAAAACGGCTGCGCCCGTAGCAATGAACGAAACCCCTCAAAAACAGATAAAACGGCTGCGCTTAACTACAATTGCGTAAGTGGCTTTTGTGGAACATTACTTCAAGGCGTAGCCCCGTTTTCTTTGTTTTGATAGTTTTGTTCCTACCCTCCAAGCGCAGCCGTTTTGTTTGTTTTGAAAGTTTTATTCTTCAAACACCTGAGCGCTTGTTGTTGCCATTTGTCTTCATGTTTTATTCATTTTGTCATGCTCGCGCAAGCGAGCTCAGGAGAGCTCGCCCCCATCGTTCGGCTGTGCCGTTTTCGTGCATCGCTTCCCGTAAAAATTTGCTGCGCCCCCAAAAATTTGGGGACGCAGCAAAGTGTTCACATCTGTTAGCATATTTCAAATACGTTCTTCCTCAAAACACCACGTAGCGCACCACGAAGAGCACCGCAAGCACCACGGTGGAAATCCGTAGCTCGCGCACGCGGCCCGACACGAGGTGGAGCAGCACGTAGGAGATGACGCCGAGCAGCACGCCGTCGGAAATGCTGAAGGTGAAGGGCATGAAGATGATCATGAAGAAGCACGGCACGGCCTCGATGTAGTTGTTGAAGTTGATCTTCGCCGTGTCGCTCATCATCGTCACACCCACAAGAAACAATGCCGCCGAAGTGGCCTCGGGAGGGATGGAGAGGAAAAGCGGGGCGAAGAAGAGCGAAACGAGGTAGAGCACTGCCACGACGAACGCCGTAAGTCCGCAGCGGCCGCCTGCATTCACGCCCGCCGCGCTTTCCATGAAGGTGGAGATGGTGGACGTGCCGAGCGCCGCACCCGCCGCAGTGCCCACGGCGTCGGCCATGAAGCCGCGCGCGAGAGGTCCGTGTACGCCCTTCTCCAGGGAAATGCCCGCACGTTTGCACACGCCCACGAGCGTGCCCAGCGTGTCGAACATGTCCACAAAAAGAAACGTCAGCACGCACGCCAGCATGTCGTACGAGAACACGTTGCTCCACTCCATTTTCCACAACACGGGCTGGATGGAGGGCGGCGCGGAATACCAGCCCTCGAAGTGCGTCACCCCGAGCGGTATGCCGATGGCCGTGGTGACCACAATGCCTATGAGCAGTGCGCCCGTCACCTTGCGTATGAGCAGCATGGTGGTGAGCAGAATGCCGCCGATGGCCAACAGCACTGACGGTGAGTGCATGTTGCCGAGCGCCACGTAGGTGGCGGGGCTGTTGACGATGATGCCCGAGTTTTTCAGTCCGATGAAGGTGATGAACATGCCTATGCCGGGCGCCACGGCGTTTTGCAGTGTCTTCGGCATGGCGTCGACGATGCGGCTGCGCAGGCCCGTGACGGACATGATCATGAACAGGATGCCCTCGATGAACACGGCGGTGAGGGCAAACTGCCAGCTGTAGCCCATGGTGGTGCACACGGTGAAGGCGAAGAACGAGCTGAGGCCCATCGACGGTGCGAGCGCGAAGGGGAGTTTGCCGTAAAAGGCCATGGCGAGGGTGGCCACTGCCGAAGCCACCACGGTGGAGGTGAACACGGCTCCGCGGTCCATGCCGGTGACGGAAAGCACGGAGGGGTTGACGGCCAGGATGTAGGCCAGGGTGAGGAAGGTGGTGACGCCGCCTATGACTTCCTTGCGGACGCTCATCGTGGTGCGGTCGAAACCGAAGAGTTTGTGAAGCATGGAGTAGATAAATGTGCAAATGTGCAAATATGAAAATGTGCAAATGGGGGATGCTTTGCAAATGTGCAAATGCAGCGCTTCGCGAATGTGCGAATGTGCAAATGTGCAAATGTGCAAATGTGCAAATGAAGGATGCATTGATTGCGATGGGGGCGAAGCGTATGGGGGCGAGCCGTGTAGAACGCGACGTTTCAAACGTCGCCTCCATAGAGGGGGAAAGCCGCGCAAGCGAAGTCAGGAGACTTCGCCCCCATCGTTCGTTCGCCCCATCGTTCGTTCGCCTCCATCGTTCGCGCAATGCCGCGCAAGCGAAGCAATGTGCATGCAAAGGGCCTTTAATTCCCCATCCTGTGCAGCACCGTCCACGCCATGGGGGCGCAAAGCGCGAAGGCGCAGAGGTCGCTCACCGCCTGGCACATTTCCACCCCCGTAAGTCCTAAGAAGTGGGGGAGCACCACGATGAGGGGGATGAAGAAGAGGCCGCTGCGCGCCGCCGCCGCGAGGTTGGCCTGAAGCGGCTTGCGGATGGTCTGCAGATACATGTTCGACACGCCCACCGTGCTCAGCAGCGGAAACGTGACGAGCTGCCAGCGCAAGGCCCGCGTGCCGATGTCCACCACGGCAGGGTCGTGGCGGAAGAGGTGGACGATCTGCGGTGCGAACACAAAGCCCGTGACGGCACAAACGACGAGAAACGTGGTGCCCAGTTTGATGCAAAACCAGTAGCCCTTCCTCACGCGTGCGTAGAGCCGTGCGCCGTAGCAGAAGCCGCACATCGGCTGGAAACCCTGTCCGAGACCTATGATGATGGCGAAGATGAAAAAGCAGAAACGCGACACGATGCTCATGCCCGCAATGGCGGCGTCGCCGTAGGCCCCCGCACTCACGTTGAGCGCCAGCACCGACACGGCGGCAAGGCCCTGTCGCGAGAGCGACGGCGTGCCTCCGGCGAGAATTTCGCGAAGGCGTTCGCGCGTGGGCGCAAAGAGCTTCGGCCGGATGGCTATGTTGCCGGGGCGGTGCGTCATGCGCAGCAGCAGTACGAAGCAGAGCGCCTGGCTGAGCACCGTGGCCCACGCCGCACCCGCTATGCCCATGTCGAAGGCGAAGATGAACAGCGGGTCGAGCGCCACGTTGAGCACGGCGCCCGTGAAGATGCCCACCATGGCAAACGCTGCGTTGCCCTGGAAGCGCATCTGGTTGTTGAGCGTGAGCGAAGCCGTCATGAACGGCGTGCCGAGGAGCAGAATGCCGAGGTACGATTCGGCATAGGGCTGAATGGTGGGCGTACTGCCCAGCCACCGCGCCAGGTGCGACAGCACGAGTTCGCCCGCGAGGGCAATGACCGCTCCCGCCGTGAGGCTCAGGCAGAAGCCCGTGGCCGCCATGCGTTCGGCATTGTCCATGTGGCGTGCGCCGAGCTGGCGCGATATGTAGTTGCCCGAACCGTGGCCGAAGAAGAAGCCTATGCTCTGTATGAGCGACATGAGGCAGAAGGCCACGCCCACGGCAGCGGTGCACTGCGTGTTGATGCGTCCCACGAAGTAGGTGTCCGCCATGTTGTAGAAACTCGTCACGAGCATCGATATGATGGTGGGCACCGCCATCGTGAGCACCACGCGCGGCACGGGCGCTTCGGTGAGGAATCGGAAATTGTCCCTTTGTTTCATCGGTGAGGTTTTTTGGGGAAAAAATGTAGTGGCGGCAATGGGGGCGACGCTTCGCTTCGCGAATGTGCAAATGTGCAAATGTGCAAATGTGCAAATGAGCGAATAATCTGCGCGACGTTTCAACCCTCTATGGAGGCGACGTTTGAAACGTCGCGCTCTACACGGCTTTTTGAGTGCGCAAGCGCATGGGGCGAAGTCTCTTGACTTCGCGCTCTACACGGCATGTGACGTTTTTTCGTGTAGAGCGCGACGTTTCAAACGTCGCCCCCACAGAGGGCGCAACGCCGCGCAAGCGAAGTCAGGAGACTTCGCCCCCATGCGCTTTCGCCCCATAGAGGGGAATGCCCTCACCCGATAGCCTTTTCCAGCTTCTCGAGCGCCTCTTTCAGCACGCTCTGCGGTGTGCCCACGTTGAGGCGCATGAAGCCTTCGCCGCCGGGACCGAACATCGCGCCGTCGTTGAGCGCAAGGCCGGCACGTTTCACAAAAAGGTCAACCAGCGCGTCGTGCTCCAGTCCCAGCGCGCGGCAGTCGAGCCACACGAGGAACGACGCCTCGGGACGCAGCGGCTTCACCGCCGGGATGCGCTCGCGGCAGAAGTCCTCCACAAACTGCACGTTCTTTTCCACATACGCTAGCATCTGGCGGCGCCACTCCTCGCCCTCGCGGAATGCCGCCACCGTGGCGATGGGAGCGAAGAGCGTGGGTTCGTTAAGCTCGTTGGCAGCCAGCCATTCGTAGAACGGGCGGCGCAACTTCTCGTTAGGCACGATGGCATACGAACTCACGATGCCTGCAATGTTGAACGTCTTCGACGGTGCGCCGAACGTGATGCTGCACGCCGCAGCCTCGTCGCTCACCGAAGCGAACGGGTGGTGCTTGTGGCCGAAGAGCGCCATGTCGGCGTGTATTTCGTCGGACACCACAATGATGCCGCGCTCGTAGCAGAACGAGGCAAGGCGGCGCAGCGTCTCCACGTCCCACACAATGCCTGCGGGGTTGTGGGGATTGCTGAGGATGAGCATGCGGCACTTCTCGTCCGCCACGCGGGCAAGGCCCTCGAAGTCCATGGCGTACGAGCCGTCCTCGCGGCGCAGCAGCGGGTTGAACACCACCTCGCGTTTGTTGCCCTCGGGCGTCAGGCGGAACGGATGGTAGACGGGCGGCTGGATGATGACTTTCTCGTCGGGACGCACAAAGACGTTGACGGCAAAGCCGATGCCTTTCACAATGCCGGGGATGAACGAGAGCCACTCGCGCTGCACGTTCCACTGGTGATGGTCGGCAATCCAGTCCGTCACCGCAGGCCAGTAGTCCGCGGGGTCGATGGTGTAGCCGAAAATGGGGTGCTCAAGGCGGCGGCGCAGTGCGTCGACAATGAAGGGCGGCGTGGCAAAGTCCATGTCGGCCACCCAGAGGGGAAGAAGGTTGGCGTCGCCGTAGCGCTCCTCAAGTGCGTCGTACTTGAGCGCGCCCGTGTGGCGGCGTTCTATTATCTGGTCAAAGTTGTATTGGGTCATGGGAAAAGGAGTTAATGTGCAAATGTGCAGATGTGCAAATGTGCAAATGGGGGATGCTTTGCAAATGTGCAAATGTGCAAATGGGGATGCTTATGGGCGTCGTTTCTACCCTCTATGGAGGCGACATTTAAAACGTCGCGCTCTACACGGCTTCACTACGCGCTGCGCTTTGTGTTCTTGAAATAAAACATTCAAAACATATAAAACGGGGCTGCGCCTTTGAGGTTTAAGACCGTTGTGAACTTTCAAAACGAAAGGCTTAGCCTTTTTCGCCGCTTGAGGGCGCAGCCTCGTTTTGTTTGTTTTGAACGTTTTATTTTCTACTGAAGTCAGCATTACCCCAGCGCCTGCTTGATGTCCTCAAACAAGTCGTCGACCGACTCAAGGCCCACGCTCAGGCGGATGGTGGTGTCGAGCACGTCCATGGCGGCGCGCTCCTCGGCGGTGAAGTTGCCGAAGATGGTGCTCGCCGGGTGGATGGCAAGGCTCTTGTTGTCGAAGAGGTTCGTGGCGCGGTGAATGAGCTTCAGGCCGTTGATGAACGAGAAGCACGCCTCGCGCGAGGGAAGGTCGATCGTTATCATGCAGCCCGCCGTGGGGCCGAACTGGCGCACCGCCAACTCGTGGTACGCATTGTCCTCAAGGCCCACGTAGCCCACGCGGTCAATGCCCTTCAGCGTCTTGAGGCGCTTGGCAAGCTCGAGCGTGGCGGCCGACTGCATGGCGTAGCGCGCGTTGAGCGTTTCAAGGCCGAGCGTCTGCATGTATGCCACGTGGGGCGTCATGTATGCGCCCAGGTTGAACACCATTTCGTTGCGCATGCAACGGCCGAAGTCCTTCACCGTGCCGTAGTCGATGACAAGGCCGCCGAGCGACGTGGCGCCGCCCGAGAGGTACTTCGTGCTCGAAACAATCTCGATGTCCACACCCATGCTGTGCGACGAGAATTCCGTGAAGGGAATCACCGTGGTGTCGGCCACCAGCGGCGCACCCTTGGCATGGGCAATGCGCGCCAGGGCACTCAGGTCGGCCACTTCAAGCTGAGGGTTGGTCACAATTTCGAGAAACACGCAGCACGTGTCGGCGTCCACCGCACGTTCCACCTCCTCGAGGTTCGTGAGGTCGCAAAGGCGCGCCTCCACGCCGAAGCGGCGCAGCGTGCGCGTGATGAGGTCGAACGTGTTGCCGAACATATGGCGCGAGGTGACGATGTTCTTGCCCTGCGCGGCAAGGGCGAGGAGCGTGTTGCTGATGGCAGCCATGCCCGAACTGAACGCCAGCACGCTGCTTGCGCCGGTGAGCGAGGCCACTTTGTTTTCGAAATGCGTCACTGTGGGGTTGCCGCAGCGCGAATAGTCGGGGAGGTCGATGCGTCCGCAGAAAGCGTCGCTCATCACGTCGGCATTGTCAAACTCGTAAGCCGCCGCATGATACACGGGCATGCTCAGCGCGTGGTAAGCGTCTTCGCGGGGATAGCGCGTGTGGAGCGCCAAAGTCTTTTTGTCCATTTATGGTCGTTTTTGGTTGATGTCGTATATTATAGAACCGCCAGTCCCACGGACGGCACGAGCGCGTGGCGGTGCGAATCCGTGAGACCGGCGGTCACGAAAGATGTCTGACGAGATGCAGACGGTGGTCGATACACGTGGGCAGCTGCTCCTCGTAGTGCGAAACGATGATGAGCGTGCGGCCGGGCTGCGCCATGTACGCGTCTATCACACGACGCGCCGTGAGCGTGCGTGCGGCATCGAGCGCATGGAAAGGTTCGTCGAGCACCAGCAGTTCGGGTTGCTTCACGAAGGCGCGCACCAGAAGCACCAGGTGCTGTTCGCCCGTGGACAGCTGCAGATAGGGGCGGTCTGCCAGCTCTTCCGCGCCGAACGTGCGCATCCACTCCATACACGCTTCGCGCTCCTCGGCCGAGGGGCGGTGGTAGAGGCCCACCGTGTCGCGCAGTCCGCTCGCCACAATGTCGATGGCGGGGAGCGGTTTGCGGTAGGCCGCATACATCTCCGGCGACACGTAGCCTATGCGGCGCTTCACGTCCCAAATGCTCTCGCCGCGGCCACGGCGACAGCCGAACAGGCTCACGCGGCAGGCGTAGCTCTGCGGATTGTCGGCACAGACGAGCGAAAGCAGCGTGCTCTTGCCCGCACCGTTCTCGCCCGTCAGCGCCCAGTGTTCGCCCTGGCGCACGTGCCAGCAGAGGCGGTCGAGAATGGTGCGCGCACCGTAGCGCACGCTCACCTCGTCGAGGTCCACCACGGGGGCGGCGGCTTCGTCGGACGCACGTTCTTCCTTATATATATAAGGAGAAGAGGGTAGGGCAATGCTTGCTGCTGCGGCAGCGTTCACCGCCTCGTCCTCAACGCGTTGCGCCTCCTCGGGCGTGAGCGCTTCGCCCACGGTGAGGTTGCCGACGGGTACGATTGTTTCCACAAAAGCGGGGACGTCCGCCACATGGCTCACCACGAGCACCACCGTCAGGCGCTCGGCCAGCACTTCAAGCACGGAGGTGAACATACGGCGCGCTTCGGGGTCGAGTCCCACGTAGGGGTTGTCCACAATGAGCACCTCCGGGCGGCTCATCAGCGTGCGCGCCGTCTGCAGCCGGCGGAGTTCGCCGCTCGAAAGCAGGTTTACGGGCTTTTCCTTGTGGAGCAGAATGCCCATCTGGTCCAAAACGCCGTGCAGCCATTCGTCGTCGTCAGCGTTTTCCGACGCATGGGCTGCGGCAAGGCTGCGCGCGCGGGCCAGTTCTTCGCCCACGGTGGGAAACTCCTGCTCGTCGGCACGGTTCCACCGCTGCTGGTAGTAAGCCGGCTCGCTGCCGCCGTAGGCGTCGCGGAACGAAACGAGCCTTATGCGCTCCGAAGCGCGGCCCTTTCCGTCCGCGCCCAAGCAGTAGCGCACGCCCTCGCCCAGCGCAGGGTACGCTCCCGTAAGCAAACCCACGAGCAACGACTTTCCAGCACCGTTGGGTCCGCACACGGCCATGGCGCGCCCTTTCTCTACGGCAAGACTGACGGGGCGGGCCAATCGGCGTTCGGGATGGCGCGCAACGGCGCCGCAAAGTTCTATGAGAGGTTGGGGCATGGGAGGAGGGGGATGTTAATGTGCAAATGTGCAGATGTGCAGATGTGCAAATGTGCAAATGAGGATGGCTTTGAAGGCGAACGATGGGGCGCAAGCGCATGGGGGCGAAGTCTCCAGACTTCGCTTGCGCGGCGTTTCCACCCTCTATGGGGGCGACGTTTGAAACGTCGCGTTCTACACGGCTCAATGGCATACTCGCTCATGCGAAGTCAGGAGACTTCGCCCCCATGCGCTTGCGTCCCCATCGTTCGCTTCTATAGCGTGTAAGGGCATTTCCGCTTCAATCGCATGCAAAATTACTGATTTAACATTGTCAAATCCCACACGTACCTACATTTTCATTCTTCAAAGCCCCAAAACGTCGGCACTGCCGTGTAGAACGCGACGTTCCAAACGTCGCCTCCATAGAAGGCGCAGCCACGCAAAAGCCCCTGTGGGGCCACATTTGCACATTTGCACATTCGCGAAGCGACACATTTGCACATTCGCGAAGCG
>CAVCAV010000110.1:0-9218 GCA_963600165.1 Christensenella sp. UBA1685
GCGAACGATGGGGGCAGCGCTTCGCGAATGTGCAAATGTGCAAATGTGCAAATGTAGAGTGCTTTGCGGGCGCAAGCGTATGGGGCGACGTCTCCTGACGTCGCATGGGCGGCTTTACACCTTCTATGGGGGCGACGATTGAATCGTCGCGCTCTACACGCAAATACCGTTTTTTTAAAACATGAATTCCCATGAATGAACCATGAATTGACCATGAATTATTCTTACGAACATAAATGTTCTTGAATTCTCAGAAATTCTCGTTCGTGTAGAGCGCGACGATTCAATCGTCGCCCCCATAGGCGGTGCATACTTCGCGCAAGCGAGCTCGGGAGAGCTCGCCCCCATCGTTCGCTCAATAGTTCATTCTTTTGATGATAGCAATTTAAACCGGAACTTTAGCTGTTATATCTTTCGTGGCTAAGTATCAGTCTTTTTCTTTCATCAGTCTTACGCACGTTGTTGTATCCGTCGGTTGGCTTTCGACCTTTTCGGACTGCGCTTCCCGCAAAGGGGCTTCGAGGTCGATGGCGTCGCCCACCTTCTCGTTGAGCAAAGCGAAGGAGAGCACGTCGAGCACGTCGGCGACATAGTGGAAGGTGAGTCCTTTCACGTAGCGTTCGTTGATGTCTTCCACGTCGCGGCGGTTTTCTTCCGAAATGAGGATGTCGGTGATGCCGGCGCGCTTGGCGGCGAGTATCTTCTCCTTGATGCCGCCTACGGGGAGGACACGTCCGCGGAGTGTGATTTCGCCCGTCATGGCGATGTGGTCACGCACACGGCGCTGGGTGAGGGCGGAAGCAATGGAGGTGGCTATGGTAATGCCGGCAGAGGGACCGTCCTTGGGCGTGGCGCCTTCGGGCACATGGATGTGTATGCTCCAGTGGTCGAATATGCGGTAGTCGATGGAGAGTTTAGAGGCATGGGCCTTGATGTACTCAAGAGCGAGCACGGCACTCTCTTTCATCACATCGCCCAGGTTGCCGGTGAGGGTGAGTTTGGCACCTTTGCTGCGGCTTACGCTGGTTTCGATGTAAAGAATTTCGCCGCCGACAGCGGTCCATGCCAAACCGGTCACGACACCGGGATATTTGTTTCCCTGATATTTGTCGCGGTTGAAGAGGGGTTTTCCGAGAAGTTCCTCCACGTCGGCGGGCTTGATGGTCTGTCCGGCATAGGGCATTGAGCCGTCTTTGCTCGTGGCGGTGAGGTAAGACACCTTTCGGAAGAGTTTGTCTATCTGCTTTTCGAGCTGGCGCACACCGCTCTCGCGGGTGTAGTGCTCTACAATTTGGTCAATGGCGGGAGCACCTATTTTGAGGATGCCGTTTTCGCCGAAGTCGTATTTGTCCTGCTCTTTCGGTATGAGGTGACGGCGGGCTATTTCGCGTTTTTCTTCTGCCAGGTAGCCTTCCACTTCGATGATTTCCATGCGGTCGAGCAAGGGTCGGGGAATGGTTTGCAGACTGTTGGCCGTGGCTATGAAGAACACGTCGGAGAGGTCGAAGTCGAGGTCGAGATAGTTGTCGTGGAACGTGCTGTTCTGCTCGGGGTCGAGCACTTCGAGGAGTGCACTGTGGGGGTCGCCGTTGTAGTTGTTCTCGCTCACCTTGTCTATCTCGTCGAGCACGAAGAGGGGATTGGCGGACTCTGCCTTGATGATGCCTTTGATGATGCGTCCGGGCATGGCACCCACGTAGGTGCGGCGATGGCCGCGTATCTCGGCTTCGTCGTGCACGCCGCCGAGGGAGATGCGCACGTATTTTCTTCCCAAGGCTTCGGCAATGCTGCGCCCGAGTGAGGTTTTGCCCACTCCCGGAGGACCGTAGAGGCAGATGATGGGCGACTTTTCCTTTTTGGCAAAACGCAGCGAGGCGAGATGTTCGAGTATGCGTTCCTTCACGCGTTCCATGCCGTAGTGGTCGCGGTTGAGCGTGCGTTCGGCATTTTTCACGTTGAGATTGTCCTCCGTGCGCTGCCCCCAGGGGATGTCCACCATGGTCTGCAGATAATTGAGCACCACGTTGTAGTCGGGATTCTGCTGGTTCATGCGGCGCAGTTTCTCGAGTTCGCGGTCGAACGTGGCTTTTACTTTCTCTGGGAAGAGTTTCTTACGTCCGAGTTCTTCAATGTGTGTGATGTCGGGATTGGCGCCCTGGCCGAGTTCTTCCTGTATGTTCTTTATCTGCTGGGAGAGGAAATACTCGCGCTGCTGCTCGTCGAGTTCGGCACGGGTGCGTTCCTGAATTTCATGGCGAAGGAGGGCAAACTGACACTGGCGGTTGAGCACCTGCAGGAGTTTGAAGGCGCGCTGTTTTACGTCGTGTTCGCGGAAGAGTTCGTCGCGGTCCTGCTGCTCCATGGGCATGTTGGTACAGATGAAGTTGACGAGAAACACGGGATGGGAGATGTTCTGCACGGCAAAAATGGTCTGCTGCTTCATGAGCAGGTTGCCGAGGTTGAGGAACTTGATCAACTCATCGCGGCATTCCTCCACGAGCATGGTGAACTCCTGATCATCGTCGTCGGGAAGCACTTCTTCCAAGGGGGTTACTTCCGCTCGGAGTGTTCCGCGGCGATGGGTGAGCTTCTCAAGGCGCAGCGGACCGTAACTTTGAATTACGGCAGAAACCTGGCCGTCGGGGAGATGGATGAGCTTCATCACGCTGGCGGCCACACCTTCCTGGTAGAGGTCGGCCATGGTGGGGTCTTCCACTTCCGCATCCCGTTGGGAGAGCACGGCGATGAGCGAGTCTTTGGCGTTGGCTCTTTTCACCACGTTGAGACTCGATTCGCGACTCACCGTAACGGAACATACCACTCCCGGAAAGAGCACCATGTTGCGCAGGGCCAAGGCGGGAAGGGAGGAGTCGAACTCCGTGGCGAGCAGTTGTTTCATGTCGCCCTTGAAGTCGGATATAAGGGAAAAGGATCGGAGTTTGCTGTCGTCGTTTGTGTTCATTACTTTACGGGGTTCGGTGCATGAAGAAGCGGGAAAAATTTCGGTCCCCTACTCTGCCGAACTTTTACGTTTATATAGGTAGAAAAGGGTAAATCAAACGCAAAAGTACGGCAATCTGTGCATATGCGCAAATGCATGCGTGCTTTTCTTGTTTCCGCGCGGCGTTTGCAGTTGGTCCGCCATGCTGGGTTTAACAAAAAGCAACCCGAAAACGGGCTATGCGCACCGAGGGATTAACATGGAGAATCGCATAGAATTTTTCTGTGACGCTTTGATTGAGAATATGCGAACCACACAGCATACATTTATGCATAAGAAATTCACGATGCGTGAATACACTCCATTATTTATAAATAGCCAAAGAGGCAATGCACCTATCAAAAGGCAAAATGAAAACGTTTCAAGGATAAACGGCACGGCTTCCAGTAAAAATTCCAAGGCTTCGAATTCATTTGGGGTGCGTTGGAGTTTTTACGGGATGCTTTAATAAGGAACGCGCGTGCGTAAAACGGCGGAAAACTTTGCTTTTTCCTGCTAGATTGAAAGCGGGGAAATCAAGAATGGTGGCTGGGAAATTAACGGACGAAAGGTTCGTTTACATTCAAGCGAAAGATTGAGCGAACGATGGGGGCGAGCTCTCCCGAGCTCGCTTGCGCGGAGCTTCAAGGCGAAGCACGAAAAAGCGTCCGTGACGCCGACGATTGAATCGTCGCGCTCTACACGAATCAAAGAGAACAAAACGTTCAAAACAAACAAAACAAGCTGCGCCATATAGAGGGAGCAACATACAAAACAATTCGCTCTCCATCGGCGATAAAGGCGAAGCCTTTTGTTTTGAAAGTTGTTTTGCTGTTCACTCTTGAAAGGCGAAGCCCGTTTTGTTTGTTTTAAAAGTTTTATTCCCCTCCCCTCTGTATGGTTTGAAAAAGCCGTGTAGAGCGCGACGATTCAATCGTCGCCCCATAAGCGGTGCACATTCTCGCCCATGCGACGTCAGGAGACGTCGCCCCCATCGTTCGCCCCATCGTTCGCTGTCATTTGTAGATTTACCCATCCCCAAACCTACATTTTCACCCCTCCCAAGCAAAAAAGACGGGGAAAAGTTTGGAGGTTTCGAGAAAAGCAGTACCTTTGCACCGCGTTTGAGAGAAAACGTTACGAAACACTGCAAGTTGATGCGGAAATAGCTCAGTTGGTAGAGCACAACCTTGCCAAGGTTGGGGTCGCGAGTTCGAGTCTCGTTTTCCGCTCACATGCACAACAAATGACTCAACAACTCTTTTCGAGCCCAGGTGGCGGAATGGTAGACGCGCTAGTTTCAGGTACTAGTGTCAGCAATGACGTGCAGGTTCGAGTCCTGTTCTGGGCACACAGAGTTGGTTACCAAACAATGGAGAGGTGGCGGAATTGGTAGACGCGCTACTTTGAGGGGGTAGTGTCAATTGCGACGTGGGAGTTCGAGTCTCCTCCTCTTCACCAGTCAAGTGTTTCGGGACAGTTTCAAGAAGCTTCGACACCTACAAGCTTCAGCGAATAGCTCAGCGGACCGGTTGCTTTGCAACACGAGAACATAGGAATATGTTACGGCAACGGCACACAGCATTGCCAAGTACAGGGTCGCAAGTTCAAGTTTCGAATTCGCTCAAACACAATGGCAACTTGGCGATAACACGCTAAGTTGCCTTTTTTATTTTCTACGCCTTTCAACTATGGGGCGCAAAACGCAAAAGTGAATTGCTCTGCAATTTCATTTATAGAATAGAGCAATGGCGGGTTGAAGGACCAGCAAGCATCATAACCCACAAGCGTTTTGCAACCCTTCCGGCAAAACGATTTCTACGCAACCAAGTACACACTGCACTGAACACATCACGACAAATACCTTTATATCCGACAATATGAACATCTACGCCCGATATTTCAACCAGGACACGCTTGTCTACAGCTACGAAGAACTCATGGACTTCCTTGCGTCCATCCCCGAAATTCCCGTCAACCAACGCCTGGCCGACGACGTACGCGCCTACATCGAAAGCGATATGCCCTACCCCAGACGCTACAAGATTCGTCCGCGCGTCTATTTCATCCTCATCAAGACCAATGCGCAGACGATGGAAGAGTTCAAGGCCAACCGCAAGAATGCCGACGAAGCCGACGAACAGGCTCCCATGCATGCCGAACAGACACCTTCCAGCAAGAAAAGTCTGAAAGCCGCCCAACTCGCCAACGGTATTGACGGATGGTATTACGTTTCCATCACGTTCAAACGGGTCATCCAGATTGCGAGCACGAACAAGTTCCGCTATCAGGACACTACGTTCTCCGCCTACATCCACGCCACTTCGGGCAGCGAATGCTACCAGCGCATCGTGGACCACCTGAAGAACCGCCCCGAGATTGACCTCCGCAGCCAGTTTCCTTCTGCCAAGGGTGCCAACTTCTCGTTCCAGTACATCGGTCAAGACCTTCCCAAAGACTAAGCTTGCAAGCACCAAATCTTACATAGTTTCTGAATTATGCGAGGACGGACAAAAGGCCTGCCATCGTTCAAATCCGAAATTTTTGTTTTTCACAAAATAATGCCGTTTCCACGCAACCACTACCGCCACCGCGCATCAGCAGCCATTGTCGCCCTCGTGTTGTTCTTCATGGGTGCGGCCATGTACGGTGTGGGCGAAAAGTGGCAAAAGCCCCGCAAAAAATCCGCCGACAACGAGCGCATCACGCTCCAACATGCCGACAATCTGCGTTTCGCCGTCAACGAAATGAACGGAGCGAACCGACTGAGCGGACACGTGGCACTGCAGCATGCCGGCATGGTGATGTACTGCGACTCTGCCGTGCTCTACGAAGACTCGCAGACTTTCGACGCCTTCGGCCACGTGCACATCATCCAAGGCGACACGCTCTCGCTCACCGGCGAAACGCTCCACTACGACGGAGAAACGCTGATTGCCGAGGTGCGCCGCAACGTGGTGATGAAACACCGCAACCAAACGCTCCACACCGACAGTCTGAACTACGACCGCCTCTACAACGTGGGCTACTACTTCGAAGGGGGCAACATGCAAGACGGCAACAACAAACTGACGTCCGACTGGGGAGAATATCACACTGACACGCGCAAAGCCACGTTCAACTACAACGTGGAACTCATCAACCCCAAGTTCCGCCTGCTCACCGACACGCTCCACTACGACACCCAAACGAAATGGGCCGAAGTCACCGGGGCAACAAACATCTATTCCGGTTCGGACAAGATTTACACCGAACACGGGTTCTACAACTCCGAAACGGAACAGGTGCGGCTCTTCAAGAAATCGCAGGCCTTCGGCAAGGACCGCGTGATGAAGGGCGACACGGTATATTACAACAAGCACACCGGCGTGATGGAGGCTTTCAGCAACGTGGAATGCGTGGACACGGCCAACAAGAACATTCTCACCGGCGACTACGCTTTCTACAACGAACTCACAGGCGAAGCGATGGCCACGAAGAAGGCCCTCGTCCGCGACTATTCGCAGGGCGAAGACACGCTCTACGTGCATGCCGACACGCTACGCATGTACACCTTCAACATACAGACGGACTCCGTCTACCGCGTGCTTCACGGCTACTTCCACGCCCGTGCCTACAGAAAAGACGTGCAGGCCGTTGCGGACTCGCTGGTGTTTTCCTCCCAACAGAACATTCTCACGCTCTACCGCGACCCCATCGTATGGAGCGACAACAGGCAGATTCTCGGTGAAGAAATCACCGTGTTCATGAACGACTCCACCATCGACTCCGCCTATGTGGACCGCCAGGCCCTGATGATAGAGCAACTCGATTCGGTCCACTACAACCAAGTGGGCGCCAACCAGATGCGCTCGTACTACTCCAACGGCGAAGTGCGCGAAAACCAGGCCATCGGCAACGTTTGCGTGGTCAATTTCCCATTGGAAAAGGACAGCACCATCCTCTACCAGAACTACGTGGAGACCGCACGGGCACGAATGTTCATGTCCGAACGCAAACTGCAGAAGATATGGGCACCGCAGTCGCACGGCTACTTCTACCCCATCGGCCTTGCTCCTGCCGACCGCACACGCCTGGCCGGATTTGCATGGTTCGACTACATCCGCCCCGTTTCGAGCGACGACGTCTTCCTCTACCGAGGCAAGAAGAGCGGTACCCAACTCAAGCCGACCATCAGGCGCGAAGCCCCCTTGCAGCATCTGTAGCACCCATTATTATACATATAGAACAAAACACTTGCGCCGTGCATACCCCATGTGCGGCGCAAGTCATAATAAGCACATATCGCCTATGTCCGACATCATACACCTCCTACCCGACTCCGTGGCCAACCAAATTGCGGCAGGCGAAGTCATCCAGCGTCCGGCGTCCATCATCAAGGAACTCGTGGAGAATTCCCTCGATGCCGGTGCCACCCACATCCAAGTGGTGGTAGAGGACGCCGGAAAGAGCCTCGTGCAGGTCATCGACAACGGCAGCGGCATGAGCGCCACCGACGCCCGTATGGCTTTCGAACGCCATGCCACGTCGAAGATACGCCAGGCCACCGACCTGTTCTCGCTCTGCACCATGGGGTTCCGCGGCGAAGCACTGGCCTCCATAGCTGCCGTGGCACAGGTGGAACTCCGCACGCGGCAAAAGGACGCAGACCTCGGAACATGTCTGAACATAGACGGGTCGAAGGTCACGGGGCAGCAACCCGTATCGTGCCCCGTAGGCGCCAACTTTGCCGTTCGCAACCTCTTCTTCAACATTCCTGCAAGACGGAAGTTCCTCAAGTCCAACCAGACCGAACTCACCAACATCCTTGCCGAATTTGAGCGCATAGCCCTCGCCCACCCCGACGTGGCCTTCACGCTCCATTCCGGCAGCAACGTGATGCTCGACCTCGCCGCCGGCAACTTCCGCCAGCGCATAGTAGGCATCTTCGGTTCGCGCATCGACAAGAACCTCGTGCCCGTAGAGGCCGAAACCACCCTTGCCCACATCAGCGGCTTCGTGGGCATGCCCGCTTCGGCAAAGAAGAAAAACGCCCACCAGTACCTCTTCGTCAACGGCCGTTACATGCGCCATCCGTATTTTTCAAAAGCCATCATGACGGCCTACGAAAGGCTCATCGCCGACGGCACGCAGGTACCCTTCTTCGTCAATTTCCAAGTAGACCCCTCGCGCATCGACGTAAACATCCATCCCACGAAGACGGAAATAAAATTTGAGGACGACAGCGCCATCTTCCAAATTCTTCTTGCCGCCGTACGCGAAGCTTTGGGAAAATACGGCGCCGTTCCGGCCATCGACTTCACGGCCACGGAAACGTTCGAGATGCCCTCGTTTCTCGACAACAAGCCCGAAGCCCCCGTTGCAGCGCCCCAAGTGCACATCAACACGTCGTTCAATCCCTTTGAGCCTGCAAACGGCGATGGCGGCGGACAATCGGACAGCACCGCCGACGGCGGAAGCACATCGCCGCAATCAGACTTCTCGTTCGAAAGTTCACATTTCGGAAGCACCCGTCCCTCCAGCACCGACTGGCAGAGCGTATATTCGTCCGCACTCGGAGGCGGCGGATTTACCGCACCGGAAAGCATGCCTTCTGTGGAGAATGACGAAGAAGGAGAAACGTTCGCCTCGTCCATCAACGGAAGCGACGAAACGCAATCGGACACTTCGCTCTTCAGCGAACTTCCCGAAACCAAACAGCGCAAATGGCAACCCGAAAGCGATGCCGTGCTGCAATACCGCGGGCAATATCTCGTCACGCCCCTCACCTCCGGTCTCACCCTCGTCGACCAGCACCGTGCGCACATCCGCATTCTCTACGAGCACTACATGCACCTCTTCAGCATACACAAGTCGCCCTCGCAACGCCTGCTCTTCCCCGAAATGCTCAACCTCTCCCCGTCGGAAAGCGTCATCATGGAACAGATAAACAGTCAGCTCACCGACATCGGTTTCGACATCTCCCCCTTGGGCAACGGCGCCTATTCCATCATGGCCATGCCCACCGGCACGGAAGGGTTGTCCGCATCCACGCTCATCAACGCCATACTCGCCGACGCCCTGAACGGAGAAGCCCACGCACAGGAGACGATAAACCACATCATCGCCTTCTCCATGGCCAAGAAGGTGGCCATCCCCGTAGGCCAGGCACTTTCTGCAAAAGAGTCGAACGAACTGCTTGAGAAACTCTTCGGCTGCTCCACGCCCAACCTCACGCCCGACGGCGCCCCCACTATGG
>CAVCAV010000111.1:0-9134 GCA_963600165.1 Christensenella sp. UBA1685
TTGTAGGTGAGGCTGAAGTTGGTGATGTTCACCAGGCGTCCGCCAAAGTCGCACGTCATGCGCAGGCGGCGGTAGCTTTTGCCCTTCATGTGTGAAGAGAGGTCAACGGTGGTTCCGTCGGAGTTGACCGAACTGATGCGTTGCAGCTCGCCGATGCGCGTCCAGGTGGTGCCGCCGTCGTTGCTACCCTCCACGCTGAAGGTGGAAGAGCCGCGAGGGCCGCCCGACTTGAGGATGTATTGCACGTTGGTGATGCCCTCGGCAAAGTCGCTCGTGGTGACGGTGCCGCTGCCGGTGAAGCGGAGCACGCCGGTGCCCAGGGTGACGTTGCCCACGGCGTCGTCGATGTCGCTCTCGGGCAAGTATTTAGCGCTCGTCACCTTCTCGTTGGTTTCTTTGAAGAACTCGAGGTAGTATTTCGAAGCGTTCTTCACGGGTGTCCACTCAGCGTGTAAGGCATCGCCCTGTCGGCTAAACTCGGTGACGACGGGCGTTTCGAGGCGTTGGGTGAGGATGACGCCCCAGAGCCACAGGGCATTCTGCATGCGCTCGGAGGTGCACACCAAGGCGGTGTAGACGTCTTTGCCCGCAAAGTCGCTGAGGTCCACTTCGTCCACAGCCATGGTGCCGAACTGGTCGGCCAGCGAGAAGGATTTCACAAGGTGGAAGTCGCTCACGTTGCGCGACTTGGTGGAGACGTAAACGTCGAGCTTCTCCACGTAGGAGGGATCCATCACGCCGCGCATCACGTAGATGGCGCCGCGCTCGGGGATGGTCATTCGCTCGGAGATGAGCCAGTCGTTGGCATTGTTCCAGTAGTCGGCGTTGTAGACCATGGCCTGCTGCGAATTGTCGAAGGTCCAGGTGTTGGCGTCGTTGTTCTCGTCTACAATGCGCCAGCGGCTGAGTGCGCCGTCGGCATCGGTGTCGGTGAAGTCGAGATAGTAGGGTGCCGTGATGGGGTTGTGCTCGGTGGTGACGGGAATGGAAGCGCCGTAAACGGTGGTGCCGTCGGCGAGGGTGAGATAAGCTCGCACGTAGTAGAGCGTGGCGGGCTTGAGACTCTCGAGGGTGGTTTCAATCTGCTGTGCAGAGGCTACAGCCTTGTGCTGGCAACCGTCGGCGTTGAGTTTCGGCTCTTCGGCTTTGCTGCTCCAGCAGAAACCCATCTCGCTGACTTCCTGTGTGGCGTGGTCGAGTTTGGCCTTCACGGTGAGCGAGGTGGAGGTGATGTCGGCGAGGTCTACGGGCTGGGTCTGAATGGCGGAGAGTTCCGTTTCTCCTCCTTTCACCTGGAAGTAGACCATGCCGTCTTCCTCACGGATGTGGGTGAGGGGGGTACGCACTTTGTCGCCTGACCAGTTGGAATAGTCGGTAAACGACGTGGTGCCTGTGGTGCCGGGATAGGTGTCGCCCTTGCGGGTGTTGGTGTCGTCGATGCCGTCGGCGGGCACGATGTAGAGGCAACGGTGACGCGCATTGTTGTTGGGACCGTTCACGCTCCAGTACTTGGTGACCATGGCGGAGGTGTAGTCGTAGTGGTAAATGAGCAGACCGTGGTAGGGGATGTAGGCATCCCATCCGGTGCGCTGGCGGTTTTCCATGACGTACCACTCGAAACCGTCATCGGCGGTGAGGTCGGGCTGTGCGTCGACGTAGGCTGCCACGTTCTGGCTCACGGCGGGAAGGCTGACGTCTTCGGCACGGTCGAGTTTCTTGAAGTCGGCGAGGGTCATCCACCCCATCTGCATGCGCTCGAAAGCCATGAGGCCGGCGGGCGTGCGGCTGTTGTTGTTGTAACTGCCGGAGGCATAAAGACTGTAGCCGCCGGGATCGATGCCGAGTCCGTTGTCGTAGTCGTCGGTGTCGTACATGTCCTTGAGGCCGAGAATGTGTCCGAACTCGTGCACGAAAGTGCCTATGCCGTCCATGGCTACGCCTGTGGCGCCTACGAGTTCGGCGGAGACGGAATAGTTGTTGACGGTGATGCCGTCAATCTTCACGGACAGGTCGGCATCGTCGGTGATGAGGCGGTAGGAGTGGGGCCACATGTCCTTGTCGTCGCCCGAGGAGGCCTGGCTGTAACCGCCGATGACCACGTTGATGTTGTCCATGTAGCCGTCGCCGTCGTTGTCGAACTGCGAGAAGTCGAGTTCGGGATGGTCGGCCTTGGCTTTCTGTGCGGCTTCAATGACGAGGGCTTGCGGATTGACGTCGTTGCCCGTGCCGCCGAAGTCGGCAGCATAGTAGGTGCGTTCGTGGTCGAGCGTATAGGGGCCTACGACGGTGAAGTTGGGCACGAACTGCCCCATGGAATTGTCGCGGTAATAGTCCTTCACGGATCCCGTACCGCCGTTTTCGCTGTAGCCTTTCTCGTTGAGCCATCGGTCGAAGTCGGAATTGGTGAAATGGAATTCGCCGTCGGAATATTTCACGAGCACCACGAGGTACTGGCTTTCCTTGGCTTCGCCGGTTTCGGCATTGACTTTACGCGAACGCACACCGGCGCCGAGCGTCTGGCCTACGGTTTTCGGACGGATGTCGCCTTGCGACGTGCGCAGCCATTGTGCGTCGGCAGAGCGGACGGGACGGAGGGTGCTCAGAAATTTTGTTTCGGACGGGGTGCGGGCTTCCACGTTGCTGGCTTTACGCGCGGTTATCTTGCGCGAACGCTTGGCGGTGTCGGTCTGCACGTACTTGAAGAAACCGTCGGCATCGCGTGCAATGAGGAAACCGTCGCTCGTGGTGACGTAGTGGAAATTCTCGTCGCCATGAACGCGTATGACCAGCGTGGTGCCGTCGGGCTGCTTCACGCTGACGGCTTTGGGGTCGGCCTTGATGGCATGAAGTGCCGGAACCGCTCCCACGGCCAGTGCAGCTGCAAGCAGATAGCGGGAAAGGTGTCTGTTCATTGAGGTTTGCTGTGTTGTGTTATTTTGGTTGATGGGGGTAATGGGGTGTCAAAAAGAAGTCAAGCACTCTACGAATAATCGTGGTTTTGGGGAATAAAACGTTCAAAACAAAGAAAACGAGGCTACGCCTCCACGCGGCGATAAAGGCGTAGCCTTTTGTTTTGGAGGTTTCTTATTGGCAACCTCAAGGCGCAGCCTCGTTTTCTATGTTTTGGATGTTTTATTTTCCAATAATATGGTCCAAAAACCGTCGGTACCACATCTTTCTGAACAAGTTGTTTTTTTGATGTTTCAAAAAAACAAGGAAGGTGTTCTTGAAAACCCGCCGCGGCTTGTGCCGGTTGAGACAGGTCTTCAAGAACGCCTCCGATGTAGCGTGTATGGGTTTATTTAATGCTTACCTTGACGGACTTTCCGCCTTGGGTGCGCACGACGTAGATGCCTCGCTTGACGCTCACACCGCCCTTACCGTTGGCTACGATGCGTCCGCTGAGGTCGTAAACGGCCACGGGTTCTCCGTTGACGGCTTCAATGCGTCCGTCCTGGATGAGCACACCGTCGGCGTCGGCTTCAGCGTGGGCAATGCCTTGTGCCTTGTCCTGGTTGAAGGTGAGCGTAACGGGAATCTCGCTGTAGGCCTGGTTCAACTTGATGAGGTATTCGCCCTTGGGAGCCTGCTCGCCGTCGACGTTGTAGAGGAGCTGCGTGTAGTAGGGTGTGGAGTCGTACATCATCTGGCTGTAGGCCACGTAGCTTGCGGAGGGAGCTCCGTCTTCGCCCACGGCATAGAGTTCGGCATTGAAGGAATAGTTGCTGGCGTCGGTGCTTACCATCTTGAATTCGCCTTCTGCCAGACGTACCTTGTACCATACGGGGGCACTGTAGGATGCCTTCATGAGCGTGGTGTCGCCGGGAGCGAGTTCAATGGCCTGGGTGAAGTCTTCGCCCGGAGCAATCTTGTCGATAGACACCACGATGGGCGTTTCGCCAGAGGTGCTGTAGACCTGCACCATGTATTTTCCGGTCTTGGTGGTCACGCCGTTGACCACGTAGGAGAGCTGCATGTAGGACGAATAGGTGGTTTCGTCGTATACGGTGCTGGAGTAGGCCAGCGGGTTGCTTTCTATGGGTTTGCCGTCGGCGTCGGTGGCATAGAGGTTGGCGCTGAGTTCGGTGTTGCTGTTGCCGGAGATGGTGTGGATGGTGAGTTTGCCTTCCGTGGGAAGGTCCACGCTGTACCAGAGGGGAGCGGTGCGGCTGGCTTTGGCCACGGTGTGTTCGCCAACGGTCAGTTCAATGGGGTTGCTGGAACTTTCGCCGGGAGCGGGGTCGGCAAGGGCGAAGGTGACCTTCTTGTCCTTCTGTGCGTCGTTGACCACGAGGTTGACGTAGACTTCGTCGCCCTCGCTGACCATCTTGGAACCGCGGAACACCACGGTGGAGGTGGAACCGCTCATGGAGTAGCTCTTGAAGTTTTCGCTCTGTCCGTCCTTGCCTACCTTTACGTAAAGGGCATTGTTGCCGAGTCCGTCGGTGATGTCGGACGAGACGGTGAGCTTGCCGGCCTTCGGTGCCACGTATTTGTACCAGTAGTTGACGGCTTTCTGCGGAATGCTTACTTCGGTGGTTTCGGGTTTGGCGGCGTCGACGTTGACAATGATGGGGTTGTCGATGCCCTCGCCCACTTCGAAGTCGGTCATGGAAAGGTTGAAGGAGGTGTCGTCGGTGATGCCGCTGAACTTGATGATGACGGCGGTGCCGGCGTCGGCTTTCATCTTCGTCACGGTGGCTTCCTTCACGGCGTCGTAGTTGTTGAAGCCTGAGGGGTCTTTCATGAAGGTGACGTCGATGAACACGTCGGTGTCAATCGTCAGCCATCCGCCCATCGTGGGGGTGAAGGTGTAGTATTTCTCGGTGGCGGACTTGAGTTCGTTGTCGCCTTCCACGGCGGTGAGGGGGTTGGTGGCTACGTCGCCCTGCTCCACGGCCTTGCAGCTGTAGTCGAACTTGAAACCGTTTTCGTTGTTCTTGCAGTTCCAGCTGAAGATGTAGGTGGTTTCGGCGTAGTTGTTCATCTGGTAGCGGAAACCGTTGTAGCCGCTCGCCAGCGAATACTGTCCGCCGCTGTCCTTGGTGTAGAGGGCGCACTGGGTGCCGGACGTTGAGGTGGGACCGTCTTCGGCTTTCACGGTGAAGATATATTCGCCCTTGGGCACGGTGATGCTGTAGTAGCGCACGCCGTCGGCTTCGGGCAGGGCGACGGTGCCGCTCATGTCGGTGAGGGCAACGGGCTGCGAGAACTTGTCGCCGTCCTGTGCCTGTTCGAGGCTGAGGGAGAAACTCTCGTCGGCGGAAGTGGCGATGGCTTTTTCAATGCAGATGTAATAGTCCCTGCCGGCTTCCACCTCAAAGCGGACGGCAAGACTTCCGCTCGCCTGTGCCTGGGTGTTGTTGTAGGGGATGTACTGCACGTTGTTGTACACGCTGACGGTGCCGCTGGGGAGTCCGGCCTCGGAAGTAAGGTTGAGGAAGCCGCCCTTCTCAGCGGTGTACTTGTACCAGTATTTGCCGGTGGCTGCGGGGAGCACGTTGGCGCCGTCCTTTGCCTCGAAGGGGAGTTCGTAGGTGGAACCCTGGCTGATGACCACTTCGCTCAAGGAGGCGAACATGGGACCGCCCTGGGGAGTGACGAGCAGGTAGTAGGTCTTGCCCTTTTCTACGTTCATCTTGGCGCTGTAGGTGTACTTGTAGGTGGTATTGTCGTACGAGCTGGTTACGGCCACGTCGGTGGGGGTGCCGTCCTCGCCTTCCTGAACGGCCACGCTCTTCACGTAGTTTTCGAAGGTGAGCTGGAGCACGTCGTCGCCCTCGGCTACATATTTCACATAGGTGGCCTGGGGCACGTATTCGTAGTAGTGGTAGTCTTCGTGGTAGACTTCTTCGGTGTGGTAGGGGATGTAGAAACTCTCCTGGGTGCCTTCCACGGCGGTGGCAATGGTGGAACCGTCGACGTTGGCGGCCTTCGTGCTGACGTTGAACTTGAATTCCTTGCTGTAGATGCTGGCAATGATGTAGATGGTTTGGCCGGCCTTAACGGGAACTACCTTGTCGCCGTTCGAGGTGCTGCAGATGGGCACGATGTCGGCCTGCGACTGGGTGGAGCCTGTGGTGGAAGCGGCAAAGCTTCCGCCTCCGGTGTTGGCATCGGTACTGATGTAGAGGAGTTGGCTCTCGTTTTCGGGAGCGGTATATTTGAAATAGATTTGTGCGTAGGAAGCTTCGTCCTGGATGTAGCTGTTCTCGCCGGTCTTGAGGTCGAGGGCGGTTTCCACTGTGGTTTGTGCGCTTGCATAGATGGATGCCAGTCCCATCATGCCAATGAGTAGTGGTCTTTTCATAAGCGTATAAAGTTTTTGTTTGTTGATTATTTGCGTTCGTAGGATGTACAATTTGTGTACCCGTTGTTCAAAGCGAATCAGCCCAATTGACGCTTTAGCTCATGTTTTTTGCGGTCTCAAGGACGGGCTGAAAGCCCAGCACAACATAGCCCAGGGCAAGCGAAGCGACACCCTGGGTAAATGCAATCACCCGGATTGTGCGCCCTGAATTGAAAATCGGCGGCCGAAGGGAAAGCCAAAGGGCAACACGATGGCTACACGTGCGCTGCAATTTATCCGAAATAGACATTATGCTGCCCTTTCAGGGCGCATGGTAATTGTTAGCATCCTAACCCAGGATGTCGCTTCGCTTGCCCTGGGCTATGTTGTGCTGGGCTTTCAGCCCGTCGTCAACCTAATTTAGGTACATTAAATCGGACAGTCTAATGCTTCGTATCATTTTGATATTGCAAAATTAGAGATTCAAGGCTTAAAAACGGGAATGCTTAGGGGGGATAAAAAGGGGATATCTCATTGGTGACGAATTCTTGCCATTTCGCTGCAACACACAATGTATCAATGCTTTAAGCATACAAACGCACAATTTCAGCATGGGGATATTTCATTAAAAACACGATTGAAGCAAATTCTTTTTGGGTTAAAAGTCAAAAGAACAGGCGAAAGGCTTTTAATGTGCCAAAGTGCAATATTTTGTCGGCAATTCGCAACGTTTCGGCATTTATCGTTACTTTTGTTTCGGAACTTTTGAGGGCCATTTTACTGTACATTTGCACACCATTAAAAGAATGATTTGCTCGCGCAAGCGAGCTCAGGAGAGCTCGCCCCCATCGTTCGACTGATTTTAAAATTTCCCCATTATATATATGCCACATCTCATACGCCATATATTCGTTTTCCTCTTGCTCGCAGTTTTTGCCGCGCTGCCGCTTCACGTCCGTGCCGAGGACGGCGACATCCGCCAACTGGTGAGGCAGGCTGCCGACGCTGCCGTGAAACGCGACTACCGCAAGTCGGCCGACCTGCTTTTCCGCGCACGGAGCAAGGCGGAGGCCGAGAACAACTACGAGCAACTTTTCTGGATCTACACCAACCTGGGCATCAACCAGGCCGAACTGCTCAACTATGCCGATGCGCTGCAAAACTTCACGAAGGCTTACCAGATAGCTCTCGAACATCTCGACAAACGGGCTGTGCTGAGCATACGCAACAACATTGCGGGCCTCTACCTGATGAACCACGAGAATGCGAAAGCGCTCTCGGAATACGAGAAAATCTATGCCGATGCGCGCCAGAGCCGCGACAGTGTGCTCCTCGGCGGATGTGCACTCAACATTGCCACCATCCTTGTCGGCAACGGGCAGTACCCGCAAGCCGCATCCTACATGGCGCAAGCCAAGCAACTCTTGGGGAAGGACCCCGCAAACGCCCTTCCGCTGCTCACGCTGCAGACGGACTATCTCTTGGGCACGGAGCAGACGGAGAAAGCCTATGCGCTGGTGCAAAGGGCCAACAAGGAGTGCCCAGCCCTTCGCAGCCATCCCGAACTTCCCATGCTGCAGGCCCGCGCGGCGCTCCATACGGCGCGCTATGCTGAAGCGGAACAACTGGCGCACCGTGCGCTCTCCTACAAAGGGGTAGACCTTGCCATGAAGCGGGCCGTATTTGAACTCCTGGCACGGACGCTTTCGGCCCAGCAGCGCTACGAGGAGGCGCTGCACTACAAGGACTCGGTGCAGAGCGTGGCGGACACGCTCTCGAGCGTGACGGGGCAGAAACTGTTCGAGGCGCGGCAAATTCAGTTCGACATTTGGCAAAAGCAACAGGAAATAGACAACTACCAGGCGCGCCACAAGCTTGAGATGGCCATCATGGCGCTCATTGCCGTGGCGGTGCTTGTGCTGGCGTGGGCGCTTATGGTGCAGCGGCGCAACAACCGGCAGCAACACAAACTCACGGCGCTCGAACTGGAGCACGAACAGCAGCAAAGGCAAATGTTGCAGGAGAAGATGGAACAGGAACAGGCCAACCGCCAGCGTGAGAAGGAGCAGAGCCAACGCACCATTGAGCAGCGCGGACAGGAACTGATGTCGCAGGCGCTTCAGGCCGCCAACCGCAACGATGCGCTGCGCGAACTCCTTGCCGTGATAGATTCCGACCCCACGCTCCAGCACAACGACAATCCGCAGTTCACGCGCACGCTCTCGGCGCTGCGCCACCAGCTCGACTCGTCGACGGAGTGGAAGGACTTCACCACCTATTTCGAACAGGCCAACAAACATTTCATCGCAGAACTGCAGACGCGCCATCCCCAACTTACGCCTGCCGATCTGCGCTACCTTACGCTCATCTACATCAATCTCTCCTCAAAAGAAATAGCCCTTCTGCTCAACATCACCCCCGAATACAGCAAAAAGAAGAAGCAACACATGGCGCGCAAGCTCGGGCTGAGCTCCACGCAAAGCATGTATGAATACTTGAGGTCGATATAGCGATGGGGCGGACGATGGGGGCGAGCTCTCCCGAGCTCGCTTGCGCGATTTTTTTTGCGAGCGATAATTCATAGGCAATACGTGTTGAAGGCCGTCCAATTTGAAGTACCTGTTTTTTTGTAAAATTTGGAGTTCCCGGTAAGGCCGAGGACGGGCTGAAAGCCCAAAACAACATAGCCCAGGGCAAGCGAAGCGACACCCTGGGTTAGGAGGTTAATCAATGGTATGCGCCCTGAAAGGGCAGCATAATGTCTATTTCGGGTAAATTGCTGCGCATGTATAGCCATTGTGTTGCCCTTTCAGGGCGCGCAATCAGGGTGGGTGCATTTACCCAG
>CAVCAV010000112.1:0-9031 GCA_963600165.1 Christensenella sp. UBA1685
CGTGGTTGATACAGGGAGCGTAGGCAATGATGAGCGAAGGTCCGTGGTAAGCTTCAGCCTCGCGGAAAGCCTTGAGGCACTGAGCCTGGTCGGCACCCATAGCCACCTGAGCCACGTAGACGTAACCGTAGGTAGCCTGCATGAGACCGAGGTCCTTCTTCGTCACGCGCTTGCCGGCAGCGGCAAACTGTGCGATGGCGCCAACGGGGGTAGACTTGGAAGCCTGGCCGCCGGTGTTGGAGTAAACCTCCGTGTCGAGCACGAGGATGTTGATGTCTTCGCCCGAAGCGAGCACGTGGTCGAGACCGCCGTAGCCGATGTCGTAAGAGGCACCGTCGCCACCGATGATCCACTGGCTGCGCTTGGTGAGGAAGTGGGTGAGCTCGGCGAGCTGCTTGCAGGTGGGGCATCCGCTCTCAGCGCCGGCCTTGATCATGGGTTCGAGTTTGTCGGCAGCGGCGCGGCTTGCAGCGGCGTCGTTCTGGCCGTCGATCCATTCCTGTGCGGCAGCCTTGAAGTCTGCAGGCGTGTCGTCGGCAGCGATGGCTTCCTGGAAGAGGCTCTGGATGCGCAGGCGCATCTTCTTGTTGGCGAGCACCATACCCATACCGAATTCGCAGAAGTCCTCGAAGAGCGAGTTGGCCCAAGCGGGACCCTGGCCCTTCTCGTTGGTGGTGTAGGGCGTAGAGGGGATGGAACCTGAGTAGATGGACGAGCAGCCCGTTGCGTTGGCCACCATCTGACGGTCGCCGAAGAGCTGGCTGACGAGTTTCACGTAGGGAGTTTCGCCGCAACCGGAGCAAGCGCCGGAGAACTCGAAGAGCGGAGTGGCGAACTGCGAGTTCTTGGGGTTCTGCTTCGTGTCGATGAGGTGCTGCTTGGTGGTGACGTGCTTGGTGCAGTAGTCCCAGTTGGCAGCTTCGGCTTCCTGGCCTTCGAGGGGAACCATTTCGAGCGCCTTGTTGCCCTTGAGTCCGGGGCAGACGTCAACGCAGTTGCCGCAGCCGAGGCAGTCCATCACGTCGACAACCTGTGCGAAGTGCATACCCTTCATGGCGGCGGGAGCCTTCATTTCGATGGTAGCGCCCTTGTAGCCGTTGAGCTCCTCGTCGGTGAGAACGAAGGGACGGATGGCAGCGTGGGGACAAACGAAGTCGCACTTGTTGCACTGGATACAGTTCTCCTTGTGCCAAACGGGCACGAAGGCAGCCACGCCGCGCTTTTCGTAGGCGGCAGTGCCCTGTTCCCAAGTACCGTCTTCGCTCACTTTGAATGCGCTGACGGGGAGAAGGTCGCCGTTCTGTGCGTTGATGGGGCGAACGAGGTCGGAGATGTAAGCCGGTTCGTCGCGCTCTACCTTGGGATCGTCGGGGAGCGAAGCCCATGCGGGGTCAACGGCAAGCTGCTTGTACTCTCCGCCGCGGTCTACGGCCTGGTAGTTCTTGTCGACAACGTCCTGACCCTTCTTGCCGTAGCTCTTTACGATGAACTTCTTCATCTGCTCAACGGCGAGGTCAACGGGAATCACTTCCGTGATGCGGAAGAAGGCACTCTGGAGAATGGTGTTCGTGCGGTTGCCGAGACCGATTTCCTGAGCAATCTTCGTGGCGTTGATGTAGTAGACGGTGATGTTGTGTTCGGCGAAGTAGCGCTTTGCGGCGTTGGGGAGGTTGTGTGCGAGTTCGTCGCCTTCCCAGATGGTGTTGAGGAGGAAGGTGCCGTTGTCGCGGAGACCGCGGAGCACGTCGTACATATGGAGGTAAGCCTGAACGTGGCAAGCCACGAAGTTAGGCGTCTTGATCTGGTACGTGGAGCGGATGGGGTGGTCGCCGAAACGGAGGTGGGAGCAGGTGAAACCTCCTGACTTCTTGGAGTCGTAGGAGAAGTAAGCCTGGCAGTATTTGTCGGTGTTGTCGCCGATGATCTTGATGGAGTTCTTGTTGGCACCCACGGTACCGTCGGCACCGAGGCCGTAGAACTTGGCTTCGAAGATGCCTTCGCCGCCGAGTGCCATTTCCTTTTCGAGGGGCAGGGAGGTGAAGGTGACGTCGTCGTTGATGCCGAGCGTGAAGTGGTCCTTGGGCTGGGGCAGTGCGAGGTTGTCGAAGACGGAGATGATCATCGTCGGCGTGGTGTCGCAAGAGCCGAGACCGTAGCGGCCGCCCACGATGAGGGGACGGTTGGGAGCGTCGTAGAATGCGTCCTTCACGTCGAGGTAGAGGGGTTCGCCGTTTGCACCGGGCTCCTTCGTGCGGTCGAGCACGGCAATGCGCTTGCAGGTTGCGGGCACGCTTTCGAGGAGGTGCTTCACGGAGAACGGACGGTAGAGGTGAACGGACACCATACCTACCTTCTCGCCCTTGGCGTTCATGTAGTCGATGGCTTCGCGTGCGGCTTCGGTGACGGAGCCCATGCAGATGATCACGCGCTCAGCGTCGTCGGCGCCGTAGTAGGAGAAGAGCTTGTACTCGCGGCCGGTGATTTTGGAGATGGCGGCCATGTACTTCTCCACGATGCCGGGCACGGCGTCGTAGTAGGGGTTGCACACTTCGCGGTGGGCGAAGAATGTTTCGGGGTTCTCGGCCATACCGCGGGCAACGGGGTGCTCGGGGGTGAGGGCGCGGCTGCGGAATTCGCTTACCTTGTCCATGGGCACGAGGGGACGGATGTCTTCCTGGTCCATCACTTCAATCTTCTGGTATTCGTGCGAGGTGCGGAAACCGTCGAAGAAGTTGATGAAGGGCACGCGGCTTTCGAGAGCGGTGAGGTGGGCAACGGCGCTGAGGTCCATCACTTCCTGCACGGAACCTTCGCAGAGCATGGCGAAGCCGGTCTGGCGGCAAGCCATGACGTCCTGGTGGTCGCCGAAGATACAGAGAGAGTGGCTGGCGAGCGTACGTGCCGAAACGTGGAACACGCAGGGGAGGAGTTCACCGGCTATCTTGTACATGTTGGGGATCATGAGGAGGAGACCCTGCGATGCGGTGAAGGTGGTGGTGAGGGCACCGGCCTGGAGTGAGCCGTGCACGGCACCTGCTGCGCCGCCTTCGCTTTGCATTTCCTGTACCTTTACAGTGTCGCCGAAGAGGTTCTTGCGTCCTTGAGCTGCCCATTCGTCCACGTGCTCTGCCATGGGGGAAGAGGGGGTGATGGGGTAGATGGCTGCGACTTCGGAGAACATGTAGGCAACGTGCGCTGCGGCCTGGTTGCCGTCACATGTAATGAATTTCTTGTTGGCCATGAGGGAGAAATTAATGTGCAAATGTGCAAATGTGCAAATGTGCAAATGTGAAATGCTACGCTTCGCAAATGCTACGCTTCGCAGATGTGCGAATGTGCAAATGTGCGAATGTGCAAATGTTGGATGCTTTGCTCCGCAAATGTGCAGATGCGCTGCGCCTTGTTTCACAATTTGTTAAATGCCTTTGCTACATTTCTTATTAAATAGAAGTTTGTTATGTTTCTTACTTGAAGATGATTGAATTGCGGCTGCGTGTGGTAGAGATGATTTTGCCGAGCACCCGTATGATGTTGGCGAGTGCGAAGGCATATTCTTCCTTGTATTGGTAGCCTTCGGCGTATTTGCAGAGGCGTAGCCAATATTGAGTCTCGTGGGCTTCTTTCTGTGCGATTTTCATTTTGTGGATGAAATCGGCAGAACTTTCGCAACTTTGGGCTTCCGCTACGTTCGCACCGATGGACGTGGCGCTGCGGCTCAGTTGGTTGGCTATGTTGTATTTCTTCAGCTCGGTGAGTTCGTCGCAGTACTTGAGCATTGTGACGCCGAAACTGAAGGTGATGTCAACAATAAGGTTGCCGGTCTTGGGTATGTCCATAGGCGCGTGTTGTTGTTTGTCTCTAATGTGGCTGTGTCTTTGTGCGATTATGTTCAGCGCATTCATGTATCCATCATTTGCACATTTGCATATTTGCACATTTGCACATTTTATTGAGCTCCGCTCAATAAAGAAAGCCGAAGAGCCAAAGGGGTATTTCGTTTTCGCGTCCTACGTCGGTGTTGTATTTTGCGTAGATGGTGTCGGAGGTGGAGCGGATGCGGCGCGAGCGGTCGCAGACGCAGATGTTGGTGTTGCCGTTGATGCGGAACATTCCGGCGCGCTGTCCTTTGTTGACGGTGTGGTGGCGCCATAGGCAGTTTACGAAGAACGTTTCCATGATGTTCTGCTCCGTCATCTCCGGTGCGTAGACGGCATACATGAGGTTGGCGTCGTGGAGGTAGATGGCGTTGGGTTTTTTGGGGAACGTTTCCTTGTTGCGGTAAACCATGTTGATGAGGCGTGCTTCCTCGAGGTAGCTGAGGTAGTTCATCACGGTGGCGCGCGAGGTGCCTATCTCTTTGGCAAGGCGGCTGACGTTGGGCGAACTGGGGTCGCCTATGGCAAGGAGATAGAGGAGCTTTTTGATGCGTGCGAGGTATTTGAGTTCTATCTGCTTGTTGAGCAGGAGGTCCACCTCAATCATGTTGTTCATGGACTTGAGGAGTCCTTCGTAGAAGTCGTGCGACTCGAGGAAGAAGGGGTAGTATCCGTTCTGCAGATAGTCCTGGAAGTAGTGCCAGGGATGCACGCGCGGGAGAATGGAGCGTAGGATGTGCTCGTGGTCGCCCATGAGCTGGTCGAAGGTGTAGGCTTCGAAGTTCTCGCCTGTGCGCAGTCCGATGTATTCGCGGAAGGAGAATCCGTGAAGCACATACTCGCGGGTGATGGAAGAAAGTTCGGTGTGGTCGTCGTCGTCGATGGGTTTGACGGACGTGGTGGAGTAGACGATTCTCAGGTAGGGGCATTTGTGGTAGATTTCACAAAGCTGCTCGCGCCAGCCGGGTAGTTTGAACACCTGGTCGAGCACGAGACACTGTCCGCCGTCGGCAACGAAGCGAATGGCGAACTCCACAATGCCGTGGGCCTGGAAGTAGAAGTTGTTGAGGTTGATGTAGAGACACTGGCGGAGGTTCTGGTCGTAGTTTTCCTTTGCATATTGAAGGAGAAAGGAGGTGCGGCCCACGCCGCGCGGTCCTCTGATGCCAATCATGCGGTAGCTCCAGTCGATGGTGTCCATGAGTGAGCGTCGCACTTTCTGTGTGTCGAAGTGCTCCATGATGTAGGCGTGGTTTCTGTAGAACGTCTCCATGAGTTGGTGTGGTTTGTAGTTAGTGTCCGTGTCTCTTGGTGCGCTTGCTTTCGGGGCGAACGGTGCGTTAAGGTGCCGTTTTGCTCTGAAAGTGCGCTAAGACAAGGCAAAGTTACAAACTTGTGTTCGGATTTGCCAAATGTGGTTGACAGAAAATTCTCGTCTTTTTGGACGAGAATTTTCAATGTGCAAATGTGTCGCTTCGCGAATGTGCAAATGTGTCGCTTCGCGAATGTGCAAATGTGCAGATGTGCAAATGTGCAAATGGGGATGCCTGTGGATGGGTAAATGATTCGTGTAGAGCGCGACGTTTCAAACGTCGCCTCCATAGGCGTCTGCATTTGCACATTTGCACATTCCCCGAAGGGGATTATTGCTTTGCAAAGAGTTCGTCTATGATGCCGTCGGCGAGGCCGATGACGGGTACGTGGATGTACTGTGCGCGTATGACGGCGGCAATGCGGAGGAAGATGTGTGCCGCGGGCACGATGACGTCGGCGCGGTCGTCCTTGAGGGCGAAGCGTTCTATGCGCTCGCTTACGGTGAGAGGTTCGAGCTCGTCGAGCACGGCCTTCACGGAGGCGAGGGGCATGCGCTGCAGGTCCTTGTCCTTTACGGGTGCCATGCGGTAGATTTTGTTGATGTTTCCGCCCGAGCCGATGATGTTGATGGGCGCGTCGGTGCCGGCGGCGAGGGCTGAGAGTTCGCTCTCGAGGCGCTGCCACTCGTCGTCGCGCACCTTACCGGTGAGGGTGCGCACGGTACCTATATTATAGGAAGCGGAATATTTGAGTTCGCCGCCCTCGAGGAAGTTCACTTCGGTGGAGCCGCCGCCCACGTCTACGTAGGCGTAGGCTCCTTTGCGGTCCTGCTGGCATTCGAGGTGGTTGGAGTAGACTATGCGTGCTTCCTCGCGTCCGTCAATGATGTCGATTTTTATGCCCGTGTCCTTGTGGATGCGTGCAATGACGTCGGCGCCGTTTTTGGCGTCGCGCATGGCGGAGGTGGCACAGGCGCGGTAGGTTTTCACGTCGTAGATTTTCATCATCTGGCGGTAGGCCTTCATGAGGCGGCGTAGCTTGTCGGCCTTCTGTTCGGAGAGGAGGCCGTCGTTGAAGATGTCGAAACCCAGACGGAGGGGTACGCGGAGGAGCTGTAGTTTTTTGAAACGTGACTTGTCGGTGGCCTGGCTGTCGATGCTTTTGATGAGCAGGCGAACGGCGTTGGAGCCTATGTCGATGGCTGCGTAGTTGGTGCGTGGCATGGTGTTAATGTGCAAATGTGCAAATGTGCAAATGCTGCGCTTTGCGAATGTGCAAATGTGTGATGCTTTGAATGTTTAGATGTGTCGTGTAGAGCGCGACGATTCAATCGTCGCCTCCATAGAGGGTGCGTGCCGTGTAGAGCGTGTGCAAATGTGCAAATGTGTGATGCTTTGAATGTTTAGATGTGTCGTGTAGAGCGCGACGATTCAATCGTCGCCTCCATAGAGGGTGCGTGCCGTGTAGAGCGTGTGCAAATGTGCAAATGTGTGATGCTTTGAATGTTTAGATGTGTCGTGTAGAGCGCGACGATTCAATCGTCGCCTCCATAGAGGGTGCGTGCCGTGTAGAGCGTGTGCAGTGGTGCCTTTCATTTGCACATTTGCACATCTGCACATTTGCACATTTCTACTGCGTCGCAGTAGAGCGCTTCCTGCGAGCGGAAGGGGACGAGGGTGTCGGGTGTCTGTCCTTCGGGAATCCAGGGGAGGGCGCGGTCGGTGCCGTCGACGGTGCGTCCTTGGAGGGTGTCGCGGAGGGCGTAGGAAACGATGGCGTGGAGTCGGGCTTTGATGTCGGGGTCGTAGACGGGGGTGACCACCTCCACGCGGTTGTTGAGGTTGCGGGGCATCCAGTCGGCGCTGCCCATGAAGGTTTTCCATTCGCCGGCGGCACAAAACTCGAAGATGCGTGCGTGCTCGAGGTAACGGTCAATGATGCCCACGCAGCGGATGTTTTCGCTCAGGCCCTTCACGCCCGTGACGAGCGAACAGTTGCCGCGCACCACCAGCTCAATCTTCACGCCGTGCTGCGAAGCTTCGTAGAGTTTGCGCACCATGAGCGGGTCGGTGATGTGGTTTATTTTTATGCGTATTCCCGAGGGCTTGCCCGTGTCGTGGTTGCGGATTTCGTCGTTGATGAGTCGGGTGAAGCGGTTGCGCATCTCGTTGGGCGAGACGAGCAGCTCGCGGTATTTTGCAGGGAGGTAGGGATGTTCTATGAAGTGGAACACCTGCTCCACGTCGCGCACAATGTTGCGCTTGGCGGTGAAGAGGAGGCAGTCGGTGTAGCAGCGGGCGTTGCCTTCGTGGAAGTTGCCGGTGGAGACCACGGCGATGTCCGGGCCCTTGCGCATGCTGATGTGCGTCACCTTCGAGTGTACCTTCAGCCCCTCCACGCCGAAGATGACGTGTATGCCCACGTCCTGCATCTTTTTGCTCCACGAAATGTTGGAAGCCTCGTCGAAGCGTGCGAGGAGTTCAATCACGACGGTCACCTGCTTGCCGTTCTGTGCGGCGTTGATGAGCGCCTTCACCACCTTCGACTCGCGCGCCAGGCGGTAGAGCGTGGTCTGAATGCCCTTCACCTCCTTGCTCACGGCGGCCTCCTGGAGCAGACGGATGTAGGAGGAGAAGTCGTTGTAGGGCACGTGGACGAAACGGTCCTTTTTCTTCACCGCTTCGAGGAGCGAGGCGTCGGCGCCGAGTTCGGGCGCGGTCACGGGCATCCATTTCGGATATTTCAGGTCGGTGCGGCCGCAAGAAGGGAAGGACATGAGGTCCTTGTGGTTCTGGTAGCGGCCCGAGGCGAGAATGGTGTCGAGGCGGTCCACACCGAGCTTGCTCATCACGCGCTTGAGCACGTCGCGGGGCATGCCCTTGTCGTAGATCACGCGCAGCGCGGCGCCTTTCTTGCGGCTCTTCACGCCTTTCGAAATCTTCTGCAAAAGTCCGTTGCGCAGGTCGTTGTCGATCTCCATCTCCGCGTCTTTGGTGAACTTGAAGGCGTAGGCTTCGAAGTCGGTGTAGCCCATGGCGCCGAAGAGCTGTGGCAGACAGAGGCGCACGGCGTCGTCGAGATACATGATGTACGACTTCTCCTCGCGCTGCGGGAGCGTGACGAAGCGTCCTGCGGTGCGTACGGGGAGTTGGATGAGGGCATATTCGGGGTGAGACTTGTCGGTGGTGCGCCGCATTTTCACGGCGAGGTAAATGGCGTCGTCGGGTGCGTCGGAAAGGTTCTTCACGGCGTTGAACCAGATGGGGGCAACGGTGCCGTCGAGCTTTTCGAGGAAATACTGCTTGACGAAGGCGCGCTGCTCTTCGTCGGCCTGCGTGTCGCTGATGATGTAGATGTTTTCCTTTTCAAGGGCCTGTTCCACGTCGGCAATGGTCTGCGAGTACTCCTGCGCGTAGGCCGCGTTGAGGCGGTTGATGGCTTTTAGAGTGAGGAGCGCTTCGTGTCGGTCGTCGCGCGTTTCGCGGTCGTCGCATTCGGCAATGCGGTTGAGCAGCGCCACGCGCACGCGGAAGAATTCGTCGAGGTTGTTGGAGTAGATGCCGAGGAAGGAGAGGCGTTCGAGAAGGGGTACGTCGGTGCGCTGTGCTTCGCGGAGTATGCGGTGGTTGAAGTACATCCAGCTCACGTCGCGGGGCACGTAGGTGGCGTAGGGGTTCTTCTTGTTTTTCTTCTCCTTCTTGGGTTTTGATTGCGATGCCATGTTGTGGGGTAGTTTTGCTTTCTGTTGACGGAGCAAAAGTACGCCGTGCGCATGACGAAGGTGTTACGGGCGCGTTACAAAAGTGTTGCACCAAATGGTGCAACGCTTTTGTCAATGTGCA
>CAVCAV010000113.1:0-9000 GCA_963600165.1 Christensenella sp. UBA1685
ATTTATTTATTGCTGCTACTTCATCAAAATCATTCATGTCAAATGAAATTCTATGAATAATCTTGTTTGGCGCACCACCTAGGACACCAGTTCCTTTGATGTTGAACCACAAGCTCACCTTATTCTGACGCAATTCATTACCTATTTTGTGATAATATATAAATCGCCCGATATCTGCTACCATTTGTGATTTAAATAGCATGTATAAAATCCAGGTTTCGTCATGCGGAGTTCCATACAAATTAATGTTTTGAGTATTTATAGAACCTCCATTTTGCTCATACGCATTCTCAATATTTTGTTTTATAGATTCTGAGTCTGTGCTACCAATCATTTTTAGATATGCTCTGTAAGAGTCTGACTCTTTATCTATATGACATACAAAAGTAAGTTTGTTCTTATCTACTTGGCTATAATCTATACTGATTCCATATACGGATTTTGGCAACTGACAAAACTTTATTATATCATCAATGGCACTTGCCTTTATTGTCGCAATATGTAACAGCAAAGCCATAAACACTAAAGCAAAACGTTTAATCATATACTTCATATTCTTTACTAAAGTTTCCCACCCCCTAATAATAGGGATAGGAAGAACAATAAGCCAAGAAAATTTTGTAACTTAGTGAGTGCTAAACAACTGAGTTTCAAAATAGGTTCAAGCTTATTGTTCTGGATGCTAAATTCAACAATTTTTCCGAGATGGCCAATCTTTTGAGTGCAAAATCCCGCATCAGCAGCGATTTGACCGTATTGTTTGCCTGTTTTTCCCTTGGGCACATGCTTTCACGCATGGGCATGAAGAAAGAACAGGGCTATTCGCCGGTGCAACTCATTATGGCCATATGCATATTCCGCGTATGCGGTGACACAATCCGTTCGGCCTATACGGCCCGCTTCCACGGCCTGGCAACAACAGGAAAGAGTTCAACTTGCCGCTCGGCGCTTAAAGATTAGTTTTTCACCTCTACATCAGCGCCTTCCCGTCCGTAGCCGCACATTGCGGGCTACCGTCCCAGACCTTTGAACTCTTCGGCAAACGGGGCGAAGTTGCCTTGGGGGTTGTGTGCCATGTGGGCATTGTGGTCGTCGAGGACGGCGAAGACGAGCAGGCGGAACTTGTCCTTGAACTCCGATTCGGCGAACACGTCGTGGAACAGGCGGGCCACATGGGCGGGCGGATTGCGGAATGCGCCGCAGCCCAGTGCGCCGAGCACCAATGAGTCGTGTCCGTGGCACAGGCCGATGCGGAGGATGGTGCGCATCTTGTTCTTGACGGGCTCCACCAGCGAGGGGGCAATCAGGCCCGACGCGGTGAGTTCGGGACGGTTGATGCCGGCCACAGTGACTACCGACGTCTTCGCCGGCGCTTCCATCAACTTGTAGCCGTTGGCCTCGCTCTCACGGAATATGGTGACGTCGGGCGTATAGATGCCTCCGAAGTCGGGGTGGAGGGGATACTGCGGAGTCTGTTTCGTCACGCCGTACTGCGAGGCATAGGATGCAAACTGGTAGAGCGAGCGGAACAGGTTGGTGCGTCTGAAGAGTGTTTCTTCCTGAGCGCCGGCCCCTCTGGTCACGCCACCGCCGGGATTGCGTCGGCTGGCCATGTTGAGGACGGCGGGATTGTAGCCTTCTTCGGCAAGTTTGACGCACTCCACGAGGCAGTCTTCGTTTACCACTTCTATGGGGGTGTGGCCTACGGGGGGACAGTCTACGGTAAACTCGCGGTCGTAGAAGGCCGTGCCGCTCTCCATTGCCGACGGGTCGTCGAAGGTGACTTTTGTGCCGCTTTCGGTGACGTAGCAGCCACGGTTTACGAGTTCGATGGTATTGCAGTACTCGTTGACGCGCAAGGTTCTCATCTTGTCGTAGTCCACATACTTGCCGCCGTTTTGCTGCAGGGCTGCGCATTCGGCAAGGAACTGTCGGGAATCCCAACTGGCGTTTTGGATATCGTTTCTTTCCATGATTTATTTTTTAATGATAGGCTTCGCCTTGCTTCTTCGCTCAAGCGAGCTCGGGAGAGCTCGCCCCCATCGAAGGCGCAAACGTACGCACCGGAGCAAATGTACGAACATTTGTTGATTGTCAATGGTCTTTTTACGAAAACAAGGGTTGCAACGGGAAGGAACGGCGTCCCATTTTAAGGATAGTGCCGATGAAACGCAAATCCGAAACTTGAGCTACCCGCCTCACTTTTTGCCCTCTTTGCATACCAAACGCCGAAAAAAGGAGAAGCGCACAAGGGTGTTTTGGCTTGTTTTACTACATTTGCAAATCTTAATGTGCCACATTGCGTATATATTAATGTGTAGTGGCACGCACGGAACGAAAACCAAACAGACTACAGATATGAGCAAATCTACTTCTTTGTTCTCCTTTGTCGTAGCCGCTGCCCTGACCACGGCAGCGCCGCTGACGGCACAGACTGCAAGCCGCACCGCCGGCACGAAACCCCTTGCGTCGTGGAAGAGCCGCATTGCGCAGAACGCTCCCGTTGGCGGACTCGCGCTTTGGAAGAGCGGCCAGCACACGCCCGTCATGGCCCGCATGACGGCCAACGGCGGAAGTTTCACGAAAGCTTCCCTCACTCCCCGCAGCTTGCAGACGCTCGCCGACGCACAGGACGGCACCACCACCCTGCCCCAGGCTGCAGGATGGGGCATGCTGGAAGGCCCCGACGGCAAGTCGTGGTTCTACACGCAGAACTACACCACCAACTCTTCGGGCTACTACGCCTCGTCTTCCATCACCGTCTTCAACGCCTCGCACAAGGAGATGGGCACCATCACCGTCAACGTGCCCGACGGCCAAATTGTCAACTACATCCAGCCCTACGGCACCCTCACAAAGAAGTTCTTCGACCGCGACGACAAGTCGTACGAAGTGACCGTCTACGTCCACGCCATCGGTGCCAACTACACCAACCTCAACACCATCTACGTATACCGTCTCGACGGCACGCTCGTGAGCAGCTACGAGGCGAGCAGCAGTGTGCTCGTCGACGCTTCCACCAATGCCTGGACCACCTACCAGCGCATGGCCGTGCTCGACACCGACGAAGCCGACGCGGACGACAGCCTCAGCGTGAACATCCTGCGCCCCGCCTCATGGGGTTCGGACACGGCTTCGGTGGACCACACCTTCAAGCTCCATGCCGACGACACGAACTATGCGTTCGGCACCTACTTCAACGCCTACGTCACCGACGACAACACGCCCTACTACGTCACCGCCTCCTACACGGGCGAATACGTCACGGGCTACGACAGCGACGAGAACCCCATCATAGACAGCAACGTGAAATACCGCGTCACTGCCTACGACAAAAACTACGCCCAGGTGGCGCAGATTGAAGTGCCCATTGTGAAACCCGAAAACAGCTACATGCGCATGGCCGGCTTCGGCGTGCTCGGCGGCAAGGACCTCAGCAAGGGTTTCTACACGAAGGACGGCGACCTCAACTTCGTGGTGACCTTTGTGGACTACATCGTTTCGTCGGACGACTACGTCTACACTTTCCAGGTGTACAACTCGAAAGGCGAACTCGTTAAAACCATTGCAGAGAACGTGGACCAGTGGTCTACGCTCAACGACATTGCCGGCCAGGAAGAGCAGGTGGCTTTCTTCAAAACGGTAAACAGCGCCGTGGAGGTGCACATGGTGGACCTTCCCAGCTGTGAGGAGCAGGCCGTCATTCCTTCCTACATCGACGGCAACCTCATTTCCACCACGCTCAACCGCGTGCCTTCGGGCGAAACCTACCAGTACCTCATCAGCATGGGGCAGAGCGCTTCCGACGACGACGGCAACGTCATTGCCCGCATCGGATGGTATGCCAAGGACCTCACGCCCACGAATATGACGAGCTTCAACCTCGGACCGAACGGCGAGTACTTCACGCCCTATCTCAGCGCCGACGGTCTCGACCCCTACCTCGTGAACACCGACAGCCAGCGCGAGTTCATCTACATTGCGAAGATGGCGCGCGGCGACGGTTCGAACAAGGTGGACAACGTGCTTGTGGTGGCTTCTGAAGACGGAACGCCCATCCGCACCTACCGCGGCGACGACAACATGAGCTACTACTCCGGCGCCATCACCAACTACGGCACCAGCGCCCCCGAACTCTTCGTGGCCTATGCCTACTCCGACGACGAGCGCTACGGCCAGTACAAGCTCGACTTCCACTCCCTCCCCTACGAACGCTTCACGCAGGGCGGCGACGGCACGGCCCAGAACCCCTACCTCGTGGCCACCGCCGGCGACCTCATGCAGATGCACTCCCTTCCCGCATCGACCTGCTACCGCCTCACGGCCGACATCGACATGGCCTCCGTGCCCACCGCCTGGACTCCGCTCGAAAGCTTCAGCGGCCAGTTCGACGGCGACGGCCACAGCATCACCCGCCTGCGTATGGAGAACTGCACGTCCTACCGCTTCGGCTTCGTGTCGTCCATGCTCAACGGAGCCACGGTGAAGAACGTGAACTTCGTCATGCCCACCATGAAGCTCCAAAGCCAGAACGCCTACTGCGGCATTGTGGCCGGCGACGCCCTCGGCGCCACGTTCGACAACGTGCACGTGGCCGGCGGATATATCTACGACCAGACGGACAAGGCTGAAGCCGCTGTCGGCGGCCTCGTTGGCATTGCCTCGCTCAACAGCTCGTTCTCTTCGTGCTCCTTTACCGACGGCACCATCAGCACAACGGCAGCAAGTCCCGTGGGCGGCATCGCAGGCGACCTCCGCACCTCGAGCCTTGTGAAGGCCTGTGCGGTGAAAGGCGCTATCCTTGGCGACAACAGCGTTGGCGGCATTGCCGGTTTCACCGACCGCGACGTCAGCGTGACCAACTGCCACTCCAGCGCCGACCTCTACGGCCGCACCACCATCGGCGGCATCGTGGGCGACAACAACTCGCGCGGGGCGGTGACGAACTGCTACGCCGAAGGCTCCATCATTGCCTCGGGCAGCACGCACACCTACGACGGCGTGACGACCAACGACATGGTGAAAGTGGGCGGCATAGTAGGTTCGCTCACTCCGCTCTACACCTCTACCACCACGCCCTCCTACCCCATCCAGAACTGCGTGGCCGCTCTTTCCGACATTCTCGTTCCCCAATATGCCATTACGGAAAGCGACTCTGCCAACACCGTTCACCGCATTCTCGGCTACAGCTACGTGAACGACAATCCGAAGGCAAGCGAAAAGTTCATCAGCAACAACTACGCGGCTTCGTCCACCACGCTCAATGCCAACGAATGGACCTTCAAGGCTACGCCCGACGCCTCTTCCACCGACGGCGCCACGCTCGACAACGCCAACCTGACGAGCGCCTACCTCAACCGATCGCTCGGCTACACCTACGGCAACACGGCCGACGTGCCCTGGAAGGCTACGAACAAGCTTCCGTTGCTCTACTTCGAAAACCAGCCTATCGCGCTCGCACTGAGTACGGACGCACTGCTCATCCCCGAAGAGGGAACGGCCCGACTCTCGGCCATGCTCTTCGGTGTGGACAAGCTTACGGACGACATCACGTTTGAAAGTTCCAACCCCGTGCTTTTCCGCGTAAACAGCGTGGAAACGATCGACAATGCCGCCACCGCCGTCATTGAGTGTCTCAACTCGGGCACGTGCACCATCACCGCCCGTTGCGGCGAGCTCACAGCCGAGTGCACCGTCATCGGTCTCTACCCCGAGGGCATCGCCACGGTGGAAGGCAACAATGCGGGCGCTCTCCGCTTTGCCTTCAACGAGGGCCACGTAAGTTGCGCAGGTGCCGCCACGCTCCGCCTCTACGGTCTCGACGGCCGCCAGCTCCGCGAGGAGAAGGGCCAGACGCTCAGCACCGCCTCGCTCCCCCGCGGCACCTACATCGTGGTGGCCACTTCCGCCAAGGGCGAAACGAAGAGCATGAAGCTCTGCTTCTAAGGCAGCGACTTGCTTGTAGAACTTTTTTTGGAAAGACAGGAACCGAAGGTGTTTCGGCTCCTGTCTTTTTTTTGCGTTTCGGAGGAACTTGCTGCGGCATTTCTCGCGCGCACGCGCGCGTACACCGAAGTTTGTGCAATCTGCTTTCAGCTGTCAGCCGCACGCTTCGCTTCGCTCAGCGAATGTGCAAATGAGCGGCGTCTTCCGCTGCTTATGGAGGCGACGTTTGAAACGTCGCGCTCTACACGATACATTGAGGGCGCAAGCGTATGGGGGCGAAGTCTCCCCGACTTCGCATAAGCGTTTTTACAAACTTATAGTCCGTATAGAGCGCGACGTTTCAAACGTCGCCTCCATAGAGGGCGGAACGCCGTGTAGAACGCGAAGTCGGGAGACTTCGCCCCCATGCGCTTATGCCCCGTGCGCTTGCGCCCCCATCGTGCGCCCCATCGTGCGCCCCCATCAATCGCCTGACAGCAACAAGAATCATACACGTTTGTTTTGCTTTATTAAAACTTTGCTGTCAGCCGAGACTGTGACGAATTTTTCTTCGCTTTGACGAAATATTACCCCCGTTTGAAAAGTTGCTGTCACCTCAAATACGAGGACTTATTCTTTGATTTTCAAGGGTATAAATTCAAGAATCGCTTCACGGGGTGAAAGATGACAGCAATTTGCACAAACTTCGGTGTAATACGCGCGTACTCGTGCGCGCAAGGCAAGGGAGTTGTTCAGCAATGAGGAACGGCAAACTATGTAAACGTTTGCAAAAAACTTTCTGCGAGCCCAACGCGTTGGGGATAGGGACATTTTGAAAAGGATGCCTTGGAATTTTGAGGGCGTGCCTTGGTGTGCGCAGCGCATGGGGCGAACGATGGGGGGCGAGCTCTCCCGAGCTCGCTTGCGCGGCGTCACAGACGCTTTTTTGCGGCTGCGCCATCTGTGCTTTGCGCGGCAAACAATTCCTGAGAATTTCAGAACATTTATGTTCCAAAAAAAGAATTCACGTCAAATTCATGGCTCATTCATGACAATTCATGTTTTAAAAAAACTCGTGCACGCGAAGTCAGGAGACTTCGCCCCCATCGTTCGCTCCATGCGCTATGCCTGCTCTGGCATTTCCGCGCAAGCGAGCTCGGGAGAGCTCGCCCCATCGTTCGCCCCCATCGTTCGCTCCATGCGCTACACCTTCATGGGCACCGTTTCACAAAAAAAGCACTTCAAATGCGAAGAATGAAAAGAGTAATTGCTAAATTTGTGGCTTGAAAATACAAACTCTCACACAGATACTATGACACTAATCAAGTCTATCTCCGGATTCCGCGGCACCATCGGCGGACGCACCGGCGACACCCTCAATCCCGTGGACATTGCAAAGTCCGTTTCCGCTTACGCTTCCCTTCGCGAGAAAGTGGTGAGCCGCACCTTCCGCCGCAAGGTGGTGGTAGGCCGCGACGCACGCATCTCAGGCGAAATGGTGAGCCACGTGGTTTGCGGCACGCTCATGAGCATGGGTTTCGACGTGGTGAACATCGGTCTTGCCTCCACCCCCACCACGGAACTTGCCGTAACCATGGAACGCGCCTGCGGCGGCATCATCATCACCGCCAGCCACAACCCCCGCAAATGGAACGCACTGAAGTTTCTCAACGAGAAGGGCGAATTCCTCCCCCCCGCAGAAGCCTCTGAAGTAGTGCGCCTGGCCAACAGCTGCGACTTCGAGTTTGCCGACGTCGACGGCCTCGGCTGCTACACCAAGAACTTCTCCTACGACCAGCGCCACATCGAGCTCGTCAAGCAGCTCGAGCTCGTCGACATCGAAGCCATACGCCGCGCCCACTTCACCGTGGCCATCGACACGGTCAACTCCGTAGGCGGCATCATCCTTCCCAAACTCCTCGGCCAACTCGGCGTGACGGAAGTGACGGGCCTCAACACCGAGCCCACCGGCGACTTCGCCCACAACCCCGAGCCCCTCAAGGAAAACCTCAGCGAAATACGCAACCTCCTGCGCAAAGGCCGTCACGACCTCGGCATCGTGGTTGACCCCGATGTGGACCGCCTGGCCCTCGTCTGCGAAGACGGCACCATGTTCGGTGAAGAAAATACCCTCGTGGCCTGCGCCGACTACGTGCTCCAGCACACCCCCGGCCCCACCGTGTCGAACCTCTCTTCCACCCGCGGTCTGCGCGACGTGACGGAGAAATACGGTTGCAACTACACCGCTGCCGCCGTGGGCGAAGTGAACGTAGTGACGAAGATGAAGGAAACCGGCGCCGTCATCGGCGGTGAGGGCAACGGCGGCGTAATCTACCCCGCAGCCCACTCCGGCCGCGACGCCCTCGTGGGCATCGCCCTCATCCTCACCCACCTTGCCAAGACGGGCATGAAGGCCACCGAGCTGCGCGACTCGCTGCCGCAGTACTACATCGCCAAGAACCGCATCGACCTCGACCCCACCACCGACATCTTCGCCATCCTCAAGAAGGTGAAGGAACTCTACAAGGACGAGAAGGTGACCGACATCGACGGTGTGAAAATCGACTTCGCCGACAAGTGGGTACACCTCCGCAAGAGCAACACCGAGCCCATCATCCGCGTCTACTCCGAGGCACACACCATGGAAGAGGCCGACGCGCTCGGCAAGCAGATTATGGACATCGTATACAACATGACGAACACCAACAAGTAACGCTCCGCGCGTAACAAACCAAAAGCATACATTGGCAAGAAGGTCTTGCAGAGCATGTACCGACACATGAGCTGCAAGGCCTTCTTACTATTTTATGGCGCTTTAAAAGACAATATCAACCGAGACAACGACGGGCTGAAGGCCCAGCACAACATAGCCCAGGGCAAGCGAAGCGACACCCTGGGTAAATGCGCCCTCCTTGATTGCGCGCCCTGAAAGGGCAACACCATGGCTACACAGGCGCTGCAATTTTATCCCAAATAGACATTATGCTGCCCCTTCAGGGCGCATACCAATTATGGACATCCTAACCCAGGGTGTCGCTTCGCTTGCCCTGGGCTATGTTGTACTGGGCTTTCAGC
>CAVCAV010000114.1:0-8983 GCA_963600165.1 Christensenella sp. UBA1685
TAAGCTTATGAAACGCATCGTCCTTCTTCTCTTCCTCATAGCCGCCCTCTTCCCGATGGCGGCATTTCGCCTTTCTGCCCAAACCACAGCAGAAGCCACAGCCTACGTGCAGTTCAGCGGCTGCGGACGCGCCGTGCTCTACGCTTCCGGCGAAGGAACAGCCACTGCCCCCACCGTGGCAAAGGCCACCGCGCCCGCCGACGCCGGCTACAAGTGGACCCTCACATTCACCTACAACGACGCCGACACCACCGTGGTGCTCAAGAACGATGCCGGACTCTACCTCCGCTATGCCGACGGCGCCGCCACGGCCGTGAGCGACGAAGCCAGCGCCACCACCTTCCGCTGGAACCTCAACACCTACTGCACCGACACCAACCAGTACACCTCCGTCAAGCTTGTGCGCCACCAGCTCCTCCTGCCCGGCAGCACTACCCAAGCCCTCGGTGTGCGCAACGGCAAACTCCAGGCCGTGAACGCCAACTCGCGCTACGCCGTGGTTTATCTGCCCGAAACGAAGGTCGACGGTCCCGACCTGCCCGTGCTCACCGAGGAGTCCGTGCTCACATACCACTACTACAACCTCGGCTTCCACTGGCTGGGCCAGAGCGGTTACGGCTACGTCGCCTCGCAAGCCGACGACCCGCAGATCCATCCCGTCGACAGTGGCTCCGACGCCACCGCCCAATGGCTTTTGGTGGAAACCGGCGACAACGGCAATTTCTACCTCAAGAACAAAGCCGGCTACTACATGAAGCAAACCTCCGCCTCCACCCATTACAGCACCACGCAGAACGTCGGCGAAGCCACAGAGTTCCAACTCGTGGAGGCCGTGGACCAGGCCGAAGTGAAATACAACAAAGGCAACGAAACGCTCAGCGGCGCCACATGGGCCGACTTCTGGCAGCTTCGCAACGCCAAGCTCGGCTACTACCTCTACGAGGGCGGCGGAGGAAAGATGGGCGGTACGAACAATACCTTCAACGTTGACTCTTGGGGCGACACGAACCACGGAAGCTTCTGCGGCGGCTCCAACCGCATGTCCTTCATCGACACCAAGATCTACTCCGGCGGACGCTACTTCCAGTTCACCGGCCAGGGACGCTATGCCCTTTATGAAAACGGCGGCAACGTAAGCGCCGTCGACGTGCAGACCGACAGCATCCCCTCCGACAAAGGCTACCAGTGGAGCGAGGTGCAGACCGACAACGGCTACCGCCTCATGAGCGGCAACGGTCGTTACCTCCGCGTGAGCAACGGCACCTTCACCGCCACCCAAAGCGCCGACGACGCCACAGCATTCGACATCAACTTCAGCACCTACTACACCGAAACCATCCGTTTCAACCTCCAGCCCGTGGGCAGCGCGCAGGCCCTCGGTGTGGACGAGAGCGGCAAGCTCGCCATGGTCAACGCCAATTCGCGCTACGCTGCCGTCGCCTCCATCGACTACGTCAAAGGGCCCGACCGCATTCTCCTCAACACGCAGGCCTACACCATGAGCACCTTCTGGAACAAAGGCTTCACCAACTGCATCATCTATCCCTCCTCCACCAGTGTGCTCACCACCGCTCCCGTGCAGGACGGGAAATACGTACCCGAAGCCCACACCGCCGCCAGCTTTGCCAACGGCAGCTACCAGTGGAGAGCCGTGGCCGTGAACGACGGCAGCGGCGACTTCCGCCTCTGCGCCCTCTTCAGGTACGACGTGGAGGTATGGCTCACGCAAAGCGCCTCGACCAGCGGCTGTTCCGTCACCACCGACTCCACCAAAGCCTCCGTGTTCCGCCTCTACGACGCCGCCGAGCAGCGCGACTCCATCTTCGTCAACTTCTGGCAGCTCAAAAACGTAGACACCAACAACAACACCTTCCTTTTCTACGGATACGGCAACCAGATTGGCGGCACCTCGAACAGCGTCCCCGAAAATGCCGCCAACGGTATGGCCAACGGTAAGGGAAAATACAACAACTACAACAACCGCTTCGAGTTTGTCAAAGCCCAGCCCGACACCACCTCCGTCTTCGTCTACTTCAGCGCCCTCGGCACCGTGCCCCTCTGCGACCACTCCGACGCAACGGGTGCCGACGCCGTGCCCTCCGCCCACCAGAACCTTGGCTACACCGACGACCGCAGCGCACGCTGGCGCTTCGAACCCTACGGCAACAGAGTGAAACTCCGTTCCGCCAACGGACGCTACATCACCTACTCCGACGCCGACGGCTTCGGCACCACCGCCGACAGCACCCTTGCCTACCGCTTTGCCAAAGTGGTGAACAGCTACGAAAACAACGGCAACGTGCGCGCACAGCTCCTCAACTCCGACCGCACAAAAGCCCTCTCCGTAGTCTATAACGGCACGCCTCAGGACGAATACGTCCTCACTTGGGCCGAACCCGGCACGCGCTACAGCACGCTGCGCAACTTCGTCATGCTCAATTCGCCCGTCTATCCCCTCTACACCACTAAGGGAAGCAAGCGCCACGCCTACCGCATCTACACCAACCAATCCTACACTGCCAATAAGTTCAGCAGTCCCCTCGTTATAAAAGACGGCAGCACCTCCACCTCCGCCGACCAGCCCCTCGCCACCGATTCACTCACCACCCACCGCGCCGCCACCTACGTCGTGCAGGACCACGCCAACGACTTCTGGTACTTCCGTCCCTACGATGCCGACAACGACAACGGCGACGTCGTCCTCATTTCCTACGACGGACGCCACCTCGCCTACGACGACACCAACGCCCGCTGCTACACCACCACCGACGCCACCAAGTCGGCCCGCGTGCGCCTTGTGGAGTGCGACGGCAAGTACCAGAACTGGCAGATAGAAATTGTCAGCGACACCCACACCACCGACAACGTGGTCTACTACAACGGCAGCACCTTCACCCTCGGCGCTCCCAACAAGGACGCCGGCTACCTCGTGCTCGAAGCCGTTGACCTCGAGCCTACCTTCTACGAGCTCCAGGGCGGTCTGCTCCGCTTCCTGCAGTTTATCTACGAAACCGACAAGCCCCACATCGCCAACGGCACCAACAGCGCCGAGGGCGTGACCACCGTGACGGGCACCACCACCTCTTCCATCTACCAGCGCTGCTGGAAGAACGTAGGCGCCGACGACAACTTCGTGCTCGAAAACGCCGACGGCACCTACCTCGCCTACGACACCGAGAGCGCCGCCTTCACCACCGCCGCCGACACCGCCTCCGCCGCCCACTTCGCCCTTTTCCCCAACACCCACGAGGGCACCTACGTCACCTGGTGCCTCGTGCTCCTCACCAAGGACGCCGACGGCAACTACGCGCCGCCCACCACCGACGCGCAGTGCATCGTGCGCAACGCCGACGGTTCGCTCGCCCTCGGTGCCTACTCCGACGTCATCGGCAGCGCCGAGAGCGCCGTATACTTCTCCACGCAGGTCACCGTAAACTTCAGCAACGACCACTCCTCGCAGTACTACTTCGTAACCCTCACGTCCCACACCGACCAGTATCTCACCGACAACACGAACGGAGCCTACGACGCCCGCGGCACCGAGAAAATTCTCTCCACCACGCCCGCCGAGTCGGCCCACGAGCCTTCCAACTCCCAGCTCTGGAGCTTCATCGGCACGAACACCGACTTCGTCATGATGAGCCGCGACAGCGTGTACCTCTGCTGGAATAAGGACCCTGAGGCTTCGCCCCACCGTTTCACCACCACGCTCGACTCCACCGTCGCCGCCCACTTCGCCGTGGAAGGTACCGACGCCGACCTCGCCGACAACGCTTTCTACGTGCGCCTCACCTCCAGCGAATATGCCGAGGACGGCGACGTAGGTCAGTACCTCTATTATTTCACCGACAACGGCAGCCTGCAGCTCGGCCTCACCGCCGAAAAGACCGACCGCATTCGCGTGGAGCACTGGGACTACACCGCCTCGGAGGACTACACCAACTACGAAATCCTCTCCAAGCGTTCCATCTTCGTGCACCGTGTGCAGAGCGAAACGCAGACCCTCCCCGACGCCGTCATCCAGCCCGACACCTCGTACGGTTTCACCACAAACCCCTACACCGGCAAGCCAGAGCAGGCCACCAACGTCTACACCGTCCACCACTACGTGAAGGACGGCACCTCGCGCATGCTCTACATCCCCTCCACCGTGAAGACCAAGGACTGGGGCTCCACGGGCTACAACATGTACCAGCGGTTCTACAACTACGAAACCGGCGAAGCCGTAAGCCCCTACCGCGTTATCTTCACCCAGAGCTCGCGCCGCCGCTACCGCAACGGTACCGTCATGGGCTACTACCTCAACCTCAACGGACAGACCTCAGGCGCATGGGTGAAGCAGGGATTCACCTTCCAGATGCCCATTGAGAGCGAAACGAACTACCGCTACACCGTGGCGCTCGACATGAGCCGCTACACCGACTTCGTCGACTACTTCGGCGACAACAGCACCGCCTACAGCACCGCCATCACCGCCTCAGGCGTAACCCTCCCCACCAACTCCAACCTCGTGGAGCCCACCATCGGCCAGCGCGCACTCTTCGTCATCCACAACGCCCGTGAGATGGCCGACTCCATGCGCCTCTGCGTGGAGGGCAACACCGCCGACCGATGGGTGGAGAGCCACACCATAGCCTTCCCCAAGAAGAAAGTAAACTTCAAGGACTGCACCGTGCCCTTCGACCTTGAGTTGCAGAACTACTGGTTCTACACCTCGCGCGCCGCCTACACCAAGCACGACATTGAGCACGCCAATGCCGACCTGCAGAACGTGACCGGCTACTCCAACCTCGCCTTCGAGGTGGACGCCGCCACCAATACCGCCGGCATCAACGTGGATACCTACGCCATTGACGGAGCCGCCGACTCGGGCGCCAACCTTTCGCAGAAGCGATTCCTCACCTTCAAATATCCCAAACTCGGCACCGACGGCAACGGCATAAAAGGCGACTATGCCGCATCTGCCGACATGGGCATGGCACTTGGCGACAGCGCCGTCGTCAAGGTCTACGCCGTGGTCAAGGCCGACGACGGCACAGCCGCCATACGCTACCAGCTCGCCAAGTTCACCCTCCTCTTCCAGGACCAGACCGAGCCCCGCTCCGCCACCGACATCCTCGGCTACGACGACGCCGACTCCACTGCCTTCAAGAGCGAGCGCGCCCCGCTCGCCCTCGAGAAGAACTACGGCGCCGCCCGCGCACGCATCCGCTTCAACTTCACCAACTATTCCACCTACAAGACGCCGCCCTTCGGCACGTCGAACATCTTCAACGGATGGAACAACCCTGCCGACAAATCTCCCTCGGCAGAAGTGGCAAACACCTTCGCCTATCCCGTGAAGTACGCCTACTCCTCCTATGCCTTCGAGCCCAACAACGCCGGCTCGGCAGTGAACCGATGGGGTTCGTATACCCTTTCGAAGTACTACAAGAGCACGCCCTCCATCGCCGCCGCCTACCACACCGCCTACCCCGACAGCACACGCTTCGCCAACTACGCCAACTCCGCCTTCCTCTACATCGACGCCTCGGAGGAAACCGGCCAAATCGTATCGCTCGCCTACAACGGCAACCTCTGCCGCGGTTCGCGCATGTTCTTCTCCGCATGGATCACTTCGCCCAACCTCATAGGCAGCAACGAAGACCCTGCCAACGTGCTCTTCACCGTGAAGGGCGTCTACACCGACGCCGCCGGCACCGAGCAGAGCGACGAACTCTACACCTACTGCCCGGGTCCCATCTACTCCCAGGCACGCCGCACCGACGGCACCACCCAAGAAGGCACCGACGTGCTCTGCAACTGGCAGCAGGTCTATTTCACCTTCGTCAACAACGGCGCACACACCTACAACCGCTACGAGCTTGCCGTAAACAACGCCTGTACCTCCTCGCAGGGCGGCGACATACTCATCGACGACATCGCCATGTATGCCCTCTCGCCCTCCGTCTCCCTCGAGCGCACCACGCCAGTCTGCGGCGAACAGGTGACCCTTGCAAAACTCACCACCGACTTCAACGGTATGCTCACCGCCCTCGGCCTTGAGGAGAACGTGGTGCCCGAAGCCGGCAACCCCTACATGTGGTACTGCATACTCGACAAAAACGTCTACGACGCCGCCCTCGCCGCCTACGCACGTCCCACCACCTCGCAGGTGCGCGCCGCCTTCAACAAGGCCCTCATAGGCGACCCCAACTCCACCGACGTGGCCACCCGCGCCTTCCGCTCCGTGCAGTTCTCCACCTTCTACGACCAGCTCCCCGAGTTCGACTACAAGAATATTCTTGGGGGAAATCTTACCCAGGGCGTCATCACCCGCGAAACCGGAGCCGACGGTACGCATCGCATGATAATCTCCGACAAAATCAGCGGCTCCAACCTCCGCGGCAACCACCAGTACTACCTCGTGTTCGTGCCCCGCTACGCCAACTCGCCCATCACCGCCGCCAACGCCGCACAGGAATTCCAGGCCGGCGACGACTGCTGCATCATATCCCCCTTCGTTACAGCAGCCTCCGTCACCTTCATGGACAACGGCGACGAAAACACCGCCGTCGACGACACCGTGCGCGTCTGCTCCAACCAGAACGTCAACATCTCCGGAAAGCTCAACGGCGTGAACACCACCACGGGCGCCGTAGTCACCAAGACCCCCATGTACGACTGGTGGCTCGACTACGCCTACTGCCCCCTCGACGAAGCCTACCTCAACGGCGACGACCTCGTGCAGCGCACCGACAAGGTGGCCCACACGGGCGACATCAGCGTGCGCGAAGCCCTCGAAAATTTCCGCCACCACTATCCCACAGCCACCACCATCGGCGACCAGGAAGCCAAGCCCACCGACGCCCACTATCCCCTCACCGAAACCAACATACGCGCGCTCGCCAGCCTCACCAAGAGCGTCAACGACGTGTGGAACAACGCCGGCGACGAACTCGTCGTCAAAGGCCATCCCGCACTGCTCCACCTCTACTCCCAGTCGCTCAACGTGGCCATCGAAGGCGACGCCGGCGAGTGTCGCTCGCTCACCCTCATCCCCATCGAAACCGAAACGGCCGACACCATCGTCTACTGCTACGACCCGCAGAACGTGAACATCCTCATCTCAGGCAAGGCGCCCACCATGCTCATCGGTTTCCGCGACCGCCAGGGCCAGTACCCCGCCAGCTACAAGGACATCGGCGTGCGCGTAAACCGCACCTTCCTCACCAGCACCGAAAGCGGCGTGGTCTCCACCAGCGTCAGCACCCTTCCCACGCAGATGCTCCGCCTGCCGCTCCGCAACATCGCCGTCATATCCACCGCCGCCATCGGCCTCAAGCGCGTGACCGACAACGGACTCACCTACGCCCCCCTCTACCTCGTGGGCACCAACGACGACAACTGCCCCGTCTACGAAACCACCGGCGACGCCGTGCAGTTCCGCACCGTGGGCCGCATCTACGACATCAAGGCCACCGACCCCGACAACCTCGACGCCTCCAACTCCCTCGTCCAGCGTCCCGACGCCTACGTCGACCTCTTCCTCACCTCCGACTTCCAGCCCCGCGAAGGCTACTACTACCAGATGCGCATCGACTTCCAGGAAGAGTTCGCCTCAGGCCACGAGAAGACCGAAGAAGAGAAGGCCGTCTGCGACGGTTCGCTCGTGTTCACCTTCAAAGTAGTCCCCGACAACGTGAAATGGACAGGCGGCACCACGGGTGAGGACTCCAACCCCGACTGGAGCAACGACGGCCACTGGATGCGTGCCGACGCCACCGACCTCCACGACGACACCTACACCACCAACGAGGCAAACGGCACCCACAAAGGCTACGTGCCCCTCGCCTCCACCAACGTCATCATTCCCGAAGTCGACCCCGAAGTCTACTACTCGCCCTACGTCCAGCCCCGCACCAACAACCACGACGAGAAGAGCTTCATACAGTTCGCCTCCGACGACATCGACGACATCTCGCCCGTCGCCCAGACCTGGACCTCCAACATACAGTACGACATCACGCCCTACACCGCCACCTCAGGCACCACCACGCCCGTCACCAACGACGACGGCACCACCGACGCCTCCACCGCCGTGTACCCCTGCATGCCGTTCTACACCAACACCTGCCGCGACATCTACTTCGCTGCAGGCGGACAGGCCCTCTACACCGAAAACCTCCAGTACCGCCGCGCCTACTTCGAGTATCCCCTCACCGCCGGACGCTGGTACACCCTCTCGTCGCCCCTCTCGCGCATGCTCTCGGGCGACTGGTACGCACCCTCCGCTGAGGCTGCCGAAGACACTCCGCTCTTCGCCTCGCGCACCTTCTCCACCGCCACCGACAACCGCTTCTCGCCCGCCGTCTACCAGCGCGGATGGGACAAGGGCAAAGCCACCCTCTACTACCTCTCGGCCACCGACGCCTCCACCACCGTGAAGAGCGAAAACGTGGCCATGCGAGCAGACTGGTCGCCCGTCTACAACGACGTCGACGCCTCCTACACCGCAGGCGGATTCTCCCTCAAGGTAGGCACCAAAGGCACCGCCTCGCGCACCTACGCCGACGCCCTCTTCCGTCTGCCCAAGAACGACACCTCGTTCGACTACTACACCATCGACGGCGACGGCTCTTACAACAAGAACAACACCCCCGCCGCCCGCACCGCCACCGACGGCACCGACCTCACCGCACGCCTCAAGACCGACTCGCTCGCCAACGACGACGCCTCGTTCACCCAAACCCTCACCGCCGCCACCGCAGCCAGCCGCATCTTCCTCGCAGGCAATCCCTTCCCCTGCGGACTCAACATGGACTTCTTCTTCGAGGCCAACCCGCAGCTCGAGAAGCGCTACTGGCTCTACACCGCCAGCGGACAGACTGCCGCCATTCGCGACGAGGTGCGCTCCTCGTGGATCACCACAGGCTCCGCCGCCGACCCCGGCATACTGCCTCCCGGCCAGGGCTTCTTTGTGGAAACGAAAGAAGACGCCACA
>CAVCAV010000115.1:0-8972 GCA_963600165.1 Christensenella sp. UBA1685
GAGCGGGTAAGGGCCGCGCAAGCGAGGTCGGGAGACCTCGCCCCCATCGTTCGCCCCCATCGTTCGCTGACAGGTGACGGCAGTTTGCACAAACTTTGGTGAATGCGCGCGCACGCGCGAGAATTTGCGCATGAAGTGAGGGGAGAGAGTCCTTGAAGGCAGAGTGCAAATTCTTGCAAAAAATTTTCTGCGAGCCCAACGATTTGGGTGGGCAGAAAGTTTCGATTCCTTGCCCAACAGTCTTTTCTGTATGCGCACGATGGGGGCGAGGTCTCCTGCCCTCGCTTGCGCGAGGCTGTTTTTATAAAACATGAATGGCCATGAATGAATCATGAATTGCCACAAATGCAAATTCGCTTGCGCGAACAACAATTCATGACCATTTCCCGAACATTCATGTTCAAAAAAGAATTCATGAGAAATTCATGGCTCATTCATGAGAATTCGTGTTGAAAAAGAAAAACATGAATGGCCATGAATTGGGCCATAAAATTCTGTAGGACATTGATGTCCCTGAATTTTCAGGAATTCATTTTTCGTGTTGAGCGCGAAGTCTGGAGACTTCGCCCCCATGCGCTTCGCCCCCATCCTCCGCTTTCTTGCTCCAACACCATGCCTTGCATTTTAAATTCCGTGCCTTGGAATTTTCACGGCGTGCCTTGCTTTTTCGCCCAAGCGAGGTCGGGAGACCTCGCCCCCATCGTTCGCCCCCATCGTTCGCCCGCATAGATAGAAGCCGTAACCGGAATTTAACCGGACGTAAACCATGCTGTAACGCGGGTGTGGCAACTTTGCCACGTGAAAACGAAGGTTCGCTTCCACACGCACCCCGAAAACAACCAACACATTCTCTTATACACACACACTGTATGTCAACATTCAGACGCATTTCCGCATTACTCTCGTTGCTCCTCCTCTGCAGCGCCACGCTCATGGCCGCCGTTACTGCCACACTGCGTGGCCGCGTGGTGGACGGACGCACAGGCGAAGGCCTCATGGGCGTCAGCGTGCAGCTCCTGCAGGCCGGACGCACCGCCGTGACCGACGCCGAAGGCGGCTTCACCATCCAGGGACTCGGCCAGCGCACCTACACCCTCACCGCCACCTATCTCGGTTACCACAAAGTGAGCCTTTCCGTCAACCCCTCGCACATCGACACCGTGTTCGTCGTGCGCATGGACGAGCTTGAGGAAAGCCTCGGCGTGGCCACCGTCACCGCCAAGGCCCGCCACAACACCGAGAGCGCCATAGTCACCGTGCAGCGCCAGAGCCTCGTGGTGCAGAACGGCGTTTCGTCGCAGCAGATAAGCCGTACGCAGGACAAGGACGCCTCTGAGGTGATACGCCGCGTGCCCGGCATCTCGATCATCGACGACAAGTTCGTCATGGTGCGCGGCCTTTCGCAACGCTACAACAACGTGTGGATCAACGGCGCCGCAGTGCCCTCCAGCGAGGCAGACTCGCGCGCCTTCTCGTTCGACATCATCCCCTCCTCACAGGTCGACAACATGCAGATCATCAAGTCGCCCGCCCCGCAGTATCCCGCCGACTTCTCCGGCGGCTTCATACTCATCGACACCAAGGACGTGCCCTCGCGCAACGGCGCACGCATCACCCTCGGCACCTCCGTCAACGACCGCACCCACTTCCGTTCCTTCCTCTACGGCAAGGGCAGCGCCACCGACTTCCTCGGTTTCGACAACGGCCTGCGCTCGCTCACGGGCGGCATGGACGCCAAGCTGGCCAACACCCCCGGCGGCAAAGGCATAGACCTTCTGCACAACGGACTCAACAACGACTGGACCGTGCGCCGCCGCACCCCCTGGGCCGACCTCTCCCTCGCAGCCGACGTGAACCGCTCAAAGGACTTCGACAACGGCGCCGTGCTCGCCCTCCTCGCCTCCGTCAACTACAGCAACTCCACGCGCACCTATGCCCCGATGGAAAATTCGCTCTTCGGCGCCTACGACCTCACCCACGACGAGAGCGTCTACCTCCACCGCTACGAAGACCGCCAGTACAGCTGCAAGACGCGCCTCGGCGCCATGTTCAACCTCACCTTTGTGCCCGCCTCGGGAAGCGGACGCTACGAGTGGAAAAACATTTTCAACCAGCTCGCCACCGACCGCTACACCGACCGCACCGGCGTGGACGCACAAAGCAACACGGTGCGCGACGCAGAGTATTACTACTCCAGCCGAACCACCTACAACACCCAGTTTACGGGAAAATACGTGTGGGACTCCAGCCGCTTCGACTGGAACGCCGGCTACGCCTATGCCAACCGCAACCTGCCCGACCGCCGACGCTACAGCCTCGACGACCAGCTCGAGCAGGGCGAAGTGGGACTCACCACGGGCAACGAGCTCTCGCGCGAGTTTACCCGCCTCAACGAGCACATCGCCTCTGTCGCCGCCAACTATCGCAAGGACTTCGAGGGCAGCCGCATAGCTCCGCAACTCTACGCCGGAGCCTACGGCGAGTACCGCACGCGTTCCTACCGCACCCGCAGTTTCATCTACGCCTGGGACCCCACCGACAACACCCTCCCCAAAGGCTTCCGCTACCTCGACCTCCCCACGCAGCTCCTCCAGCCGCAGAACTACGGCGACCAGGGCCTCTACCTCATTGACGACACCAAGATGACCAACGACTACGACGGCCACCAGCTCACCGCCTCGGCCTACGCCGCCGTCAACGTGCCCCTCGGCGCCTTCAACGTCTACGCCGGCGCCCGCTTCGAACACGTGCGCCAGACCCTCGTGAGCAACACCAGCGACTACGAGCGCCGCACCTCCTCGCGCAACTACGACGGCAACGACATTTTCCCCTCCCTCAATGCCACCTACAAGATAGGCTCCACGCAGCAGATGCGTTTCTCCTACGGACGCAGCATCAACCGTCCCGAATTTCGCGAAATAAGCACCTCCGTCTTCTACGACTTCGACCTCGCCAGCAACGTGCAGGGCAACACCGAACTCCGCTCCTGCCACATCGACAACGTGGACCTGCGCTACGAATGGTATCCCTCGCAAGGCGACCAAATCTCCCTCGCTGCCTTCTACAAACATTTCGATCGGCCCATCGAGTGGAACTACACCGTGACGGGCGGCACCGACGTGGTCTACTACTACGTCAACGCCAAGCGCGCACAAAGCTTCGGCCTTGAACTCGACGTGCGCAAAAACCTCGGCTTCATCGGCCTCCGCGACTTCACCCTCGTGTTCAACGGTTCGCTCATCAAGAGCCGCGTAAACTTCGAAGCCGGTTCGCGCCAGAAGAACCGTCCCATGCAGGGCCAGTCGCCCTACCTCGTCAATCTCGGCCTCTTCTACAGCCACGGTGCATGGAACGCCTCGCTGCAGTACAACCGCATTGGCAAACGCCTCGTCGGCGTGGGCCGCAACCTCGGTTCCACCGGCAGCCAGCTCGTCAACATCCCCGACTCGTACGAAATGCCCCGCAACTCGCTCGACCTCTCCGCCTCCGTTCGCCTCGGCAAGTTTGAAATAAAAGCCGGCGTGCGCGACCTCTTCGCCGAAAAGGTCCTCTTCAAGCAGTTCAACGACGTCACCCTCGCCGACGGCACCTCCAAAACCGTGGAGGAAGTGACCCGCGCCTACCGCCCCGGCCGCGACTTCAACCTCTCGCTCTCCTACGCGTTCTAAACAAAATGCTTATTTGGAATAAAACGTTCAAAACATATAAAACAGGGCTGTGCCTTAAGGCTCTTCTTTGAGAATAAAACGTTCAAAACGAATAAAACGGGGCTGCGCCTTAACCTCTTCAAGGCGTAGCCCCGTTTTGTTCGTTTTGAACGTTTTATTTTCTTCCTCTCGCTCTCCTACGCGTTCTAAACAAAATGCTTATTTGGAATAAAACGTTCAAAACATATAAAACAGGGCTGTGCCTTAAGGCTCTTCTTTGAGAATAAAACGTTCAAAACGAATAAAACGGGGCTGCGCCTTAACCTCTTCAAGGCGTAGCCCCGTTTTGTTCGTTTTGAACGTTTTATTTTCTTCCTCTCGCTCTCCTACGCGTTCTAAACAAAATGCTTATTTGGAATAAAACGTTCAAAACATATAAAACAGGGCTGTGCCTTAAGGCTCTTCTTTGAGAATAAAACGTTCAAAACGAATAAAACGGGGCTGCGCCTTAACCTCTTCAAGGCGTAGCCCCGTTTTGTTCGTTTTGAACGTTTTATTTTCTTCCTTCCAAGGCGTAGCCCGTTTTGTTTGTTTTGAGCGTTTTATTCCCCTAAGTAGGCCTTTGAGTGCCAGGCTTTTTGCCCCTTAACATCCTTGCAAAACGTCTTATTGAAAACTTCACACCTCTGCAATCCGGCCGTAACCGACGAGCCCGAACTTTGCACCCGTAAACCAACACGGAACGAACAACTACAACCATAACAGTTCACCAAAAGGAAGCGCCGCAAGGCCCTCCCGAACATTTAACTTTACTCGTTTTATGAGAAAGAACACATTCAAGGTCATTGCCCTTGCAGCTATGATGGGCATGACGAGCGCCGCACTCCTCACCTCCTGCAGCGACGACAACACCCCTTCAACCACCGACACCCGCAACTGGAGCACCGACGGCGGACTCAAGGCCGCCGACAACCTCCTCTTCGACGGCAACCAAATCGGCAACGGCGACAAGGAATTCGTATTCACCGGCAAGCAGACCTTGAAGAAAGGCACCTACACGCTCAAAGGCTTCGTTTACGTGGCCGACGGCGCAGTGCTCACCATCGAACCCGGAACCGTCATCAAGGGCGACAAGCAGACCATGGCCAGCCTCATCGTGGAGCGCGGCGGCAAGCTCATTGCCCAAGGCACAGACGACGCGCCCATCGTGTTCACCTCCGCACAGCCAAAAGGCAGCCGCAAGCCCGGCGACTGGGGCGGACTCATCCTTTGCGGCAAAGCTCCCCACAACGCCGGCGAAGCACAGATTGAAGGCGGACCCCGCACCAAACACGGTGGCAACGACGCCCACGACAACTCAGGCGTGCTGAGCTACGTGCGTGTGGAATTTGCCGGCTATCCCTACGCCACCGACCAGGAAATCAACGGCGTGACCCTCGGCTCCGTAGGCGACGGCACGAAGGTCGACCACGTGCAGGTAAGCTACTCCAACGACGACTCCTTCGAATGGTTCGGCGGTACGGTCAACTGCAAAAACCTCGTAGCCTTCAACGGTTGGGACGACGAGTTCGACACCGACAACGGCTTCTCGGGCCACGTGCAGTACTGCCTCTCCATCCGCGACCCGCACATCGCCGACAAGAGCCAGAGCAACGGCTTCGAGAGCGACAACGACGCCAGCGGCTCCACCGCCACTCCTACCACCAGCGCCGTCTTCAGCAACGTCACCTTCATCGGTCCCAAGCAGGTTGACGCCTCCTTCGCCAACACTGCCGACTACATCAACGGCGGCTCCATGAACCCCAACAACGGCTCCGGCCTCGGCAAGTACCAGGCCGCCATGCAGATTCGCCGCGGCTCACGCCTCAACTGCGTCAACTCCATCGCCCTCGGCTGGCCCATCGGCCTCATCATCGATTCCGAGAAGGGCGACACCCGCGACCAGGCCAAGAACGGCAACATTCGCCTGCAGAACATCTGGTTTGCCAACATGGACGTCACCGGTTCCGACGCCAACAAGGAATACCGCGACGTGCTCGTCAACTACGTAGACAAGAAGGCCGTGGCCGACGAAACGCAGCAGTCATACTCCACCACTTTCTTCCTCTCGCAGACCGGCAACAAGGTGACCACCGCCGCCGAAATGCTCCTCACCGGCAAGAACATCTTCACCGGCATCAACGCCGACTTCATGCCCGCCGTGGGCAGTCCCCTGCTCAACGCCGCCTCCTTCTCCGGCATCAACAGTTCATGGTTCGACAAGGTCAGCTTCATCGGCGCCTTCTCCGCCACTGACAACTGGCTTAGCGGATGGACCAACTTCGACCCGCAGAACACCGACTACTAACCCCCGGCCCCCGCTCACATAAAGCTATCCCAGCCGCCCCTTGCATACATCATTTGTGCAAGGGGCGGCTTCGCTTTGGCTACGAACTGTGAGACGAATGATTGAGCGAACGATTGAGCGAACGATTGAGCGAACGATGGGGGCGAGCTCTCCCGAGCTCGCATGCGCGGCCCACAAACGCTTCCTTGCACCTTCCTTCCCAGCCAACAACCACCCAATTCTCCCCTTATCCTCGAAAAAGTGTGCTCTTTGCTCCAAACTATCATCGAAAAAGTGTGCTCTTTGCCCCAAACTATCATCGAAAAAATGTAGTTTTGCATCGTAAACAGCTATCTCTTAGTCTTTTAAATAAACAAGCCCTTGAAAGGCACCTTTTCGCCCCGATTTTATGAAGAGAAAAATATATTCCCAGCTCCTGAAATGGAAAGAAAGCAAAGACCGTAAACCCCTCATGCTGCTTGGAGCGCGCCAGGTGGGCAAAACCTGGATAATGCAGCATTTCGGCGAGAATGAATACAAAACAGTGGCCTACGTAAACTGCGACGACGAGCCGCGCATGAAGCAGCTCTTCGAACTAGACTACAACATAGAACGCATACTCCTCACCCTTCAGGCCATCACCGGCGTGAGCATCGTGGCGGGAGAAACACTCGTGGTGCTCGACGAAATACAGGAAGTGCCCCGGGCGCTCCACAGTCTCAAATATTTTTGCGAAAAGGCCCCCGAATACCATGTCATGGTGGCCGGTTCGCTTTTGGGGGTGACGTTGGGCCGCGGTGAGTCGTTTCCCGTAGGCAAAGTGGACATACTAAACCTTTACCCCATGGACTATGAGGAATTTCTCGACGCCACCGGCAACGAAGGGCTGGTCAAGCTGCTCCACTCGCGTGACTGGGAACTCATGGAAGTGATGAAGCCCAAGCTTGTTGACCTCTTGCGCCGCTACTATTATGTAGGCGGCATGCCCGGTGTGGTTCAACAGTTTGTGGAAAACAACGACCTCAAGCAAGTGCGCACTTTGCAGCAAAACATCCTCGAAGCCTACCGCCGCGACATTTCAAAACACACTTCAGCCGTGGAGTCCACGCGAATCCGACAGGTGCTCGACGCACTTCCCGCTCAGTTGGCCAAGGAAAACAAAAAGTTTGTCTACGGCGCAGTCCGCCCCGGCAGTCGCGCCAAGGACTTTGAAGTGGCCATACAGTGGCTGCTCGACGCCGGCATAGCCTATAAAGTCAACAGAGTGAAGGAACCGCGCCTTCCGCTGAAGTTCTACGAAGACTTCAATGCGTTCAAACTCTTTCTGCTCGACTGCGGGCTGCTGGCCTGCATGGCCGACGCTCCAGCCGACAAAATACTCGTAGGCAACCAAGCCTTTACCGAATTTAAAGGAGCCTTCACCGAACAGTTTGTCATGCAGCAACTCCTGGCATCGGGCCTCACGCCTTACTATTGGAGCAACTCCCGCACACCGGCCGAAATAGACTTCATCGTGCAGCACGGGAGCCGCATCGTCCCCGTGGAAGTAAAAGCCGAGGAGAACGTGCGTGCACGCTCGCTGGCACAGTTCGTAAAGGACAATCCGCAGCTCAAGGGACTCCGCATCTCCATGAAAGGATACGAAGACCAGGGATGGATGGAAAACATTCCGCTTACAGCCATCGCCACCTATTTCCAAGAGGAAAGCAATTGAACTGGGCTTAAAAGTTTGCCGCACATTTTCCATTTGCCCTCCAAATCGTTGCATATTCCCCACGCTTGCGCTAATTTTGTACCAAACTTTAACAACAAACCTTCCGGCGCAACGCATCGTGGACTTCCCATGCTTTAGCCAACCGCGCCCGAAAGCACAAACCTTACCTTATGAACAAACGCAAGCATCTGCGCAAAAAAGGCAGATACGCCACCCTCGTCATGGCATTTCCCCTTGCCGTGGCAGGCATGACCATTGCCTCGCCCCAGGCCGCAGCACTTCCCCTCGTCTCAGGCATCTCACAAACACAAGCTCCCCAAATCGTCAAAGCCTCAAAGCTCAACGGCACCACCGTGGAGCTTACTTATTCCGACGGAAAAATGCTCACCGTAGACTTCTACGGCGACAACATATTCCGCCTCTTCCGCGACGACAACGGAGGCATCGTCCGTGCACCCGAAGCTTCGCCCGCGGCAAAAATACTCGTTGACAATCCCCGCCGCACGCTTTCCGGCCTCAGCCTCACGCAAGGCTCCGACAAAGTGGTCATCACCACAGAGAAAGTAAGCCTCACCTTCGACTGCAAGAGCGGACTCCTCACCGTGGTCAACCGCCAAAGCGGCGAAACCGTGCTCCAAAGCGTGCAGCCCGTCAGCTTCGACAAAACCAGCACCACGCTCACCTTTGCTGCCCGCGACGGAGAATACTTCTACGGCGGCGGCGTGCAGAACGGACGCTTCAGCCACAAGGGCAAGAGCATTGCCATTGAAAACACCAACAACTGGGTGGACGGCGGAGTGGCTTCGCCCACACCTTTCTATTGGAGCACAAAAGGCTACGGCCTCATGTGGGACACCTTCAAGCCCGGACGCTACGACTTCGGAGCCACCGAGAGCGGCAAGGTGATTCTCACCCATCAGGAAAACTATCTCGACGCCTTCGTCATGGTTGACCAGCAGCCCGTAGACCTTCTCAACGACTTCTACCAGCTCACCGGCAACCCCGTGCTCCTTCCCAAATTCGGATTTTACGAAGGACACCTCAACGCCTACAACCGCGACTACTGGACCGAAGCCAAAGACGGCTTCATGCTCTACGAAGACGGCAAGCGCTACAACGAAAGCCAGAAAGACAACGGCGGCATTAAGGAAAGTCTCAACGGAGAGAAGAACAACTACCAGTTCTCCGCCCGTGCCGCCATCGACCGCTACGCCCGCAACGACATGCCCCTCGGATGGTTCCTTCCCAACGACGGCTACGGCGCAGGCTACGGACAGACCAGCTC
>CAVCAV010000116.1:0-8907 GCA_963600165.1 Christensenella sp. UBA1685
CACTACGACATACCCAAGAGCCTTGAGGGCTACTATCAGGAAACCGGGCGCGCAGGCCGCGACGGCGGGCAGGGCATCTGTCTCGCCTTCTATTCAAGAAAGGACCTTCAGAAACTTGAGAAGTTTATGGAAGGCAAACCCGTGGCCGAACAGGACATCGGCCGGCAACTCTTGAAGGAAACGGCGGCATATGCCGAAAGTTCCGTTTGCCGGCGCAAACTGCTGCTGCACTATTTTGGCGAAAACTACGACAAGGAGAATTGCGGAAACTGTGACAACTGCAAACACCCCAAACAACTCGTGGAAGCAACAACCAACTTAACGAAAGCCATCGAAACCGTCATTGCTACCAAAGAAAACTTTCGCGATGACTACATCAAAGACATATTAATGGGCAAGCGCACCGACGAAGTGAGCGCCCACCACCACGACGACCTCGAGGTGTTCGGCGACGGCGAAGACACCAGCGAACGCACCTGGAACGCCGTCATCCGACAAGCCCTCCTCGCCGGTTATCTCGAGAAGGACGTAGAAAACTACGGCGTCATCAAGGTCACCGACAAGGGCCGCAAGTTCCTCGAGAAGCCCGTGAAGTTCGAAATTGTGGAAGACCGCAACTTCGACGAAGAAGAGGCCGAGAACATCCCCGAAGGCGCAGCCTCATGCGCCGTTGACCCCGCCCTCTTCCAAATGCTCAAGGACCTCCGCAAGCGCATGTCAAAGGAACTCGACGTTCCCCCTTACGTCATCTTCCAGGACCCCTCGCTCGAAGCCATGGCCACCATCTACCCGCAGACCATCGACGAGCTCCAGAACATTCCCGGAGTAGGCGCAGGAAAGGCAAAGCGCTACGGCGAAAATTTCTGCAAACTCATCAAGCAACACTGCGAGGAGAACGACATTGAACGCCCCGAAGACCTGCGCATACGCACCGTGGCCAACAAGTCGAAAATCAAAGTAAGCATCATACAAAACATCGACCGCAAGGTAGCGCTCGACGACATCGCAGTTTCGAAAGGCATTGAGTTCGACGAACTGCTCGACGAAGTGGAGTCCATCGTCTATTCAGGCACGAAGCTCAACATCGACTACTTCATCTACGACCGCATGGACGACGACCGCGTAGACGACATCTACCAATACTTCAAAGAAAGCGAAACCGACGACATCGACGCCGCCCTTGACGAGCTCGGAGACGACTACACCGAAGAGGAAATACGTCTCGTACGCATCAAGTTCATCTCCGAAATGGCCAATTAACGCCTTTGCGTCGCACGCGCGTCGACAATAAAAGATAAACCACGTCCTGAAAGTCATAGCGCACACACTAAGGCTCAAGGACCTTTTGCTTGAAAGCATATGACAAACAATCCCAACTGCGAAAGCACAGAGAAGAAAAGCTTGAACTTCATCGAGCAAATTGTAGACAACGACCTCAAAGCGGGTAAGAACGGCGGACGACTCCAAACCCGCTTCCCGCCCGAACCCAACGGCTATCTCCACATCGGCCACGCCAAAGCCATCTGCATGGACTTCGGCATTGCACAGAAGTTCGGCGGTGTCTGCAACCTGCGTTTCGACGACACCAACCCGCAAAAAGAAGACACCGAATATGTAGAAGCCATCAAGCACGACATTGAATGGCTCGGCTTCAAGTGGGGCAACATCTACCACGCTTCCGACTACTTCCAGCAGCTTTGGGACTTTGCCATTCGCCTTATAAAGGAAGGCAAAGCTTATGTCGACGAGCAGACAAGCGAACAGATTGCGGAACAGAAAGGCACGCCCACACAGGCCGGTACCGAAAGTCCCTACCGCAACCGCCCCATTGAAGAGAACCTCGAGCTCTTCAACAAGATGAACAGCGGCGAAGTGCCCGAAGGCGCCATGGTGCTCCGTGCCAAGATTGACATGGCAAACCCCAACATGCACTTCCGCGACCCCATCATCTACCGCGTCATCAACAAGGACCACCACCGCACCGGAAGCAAGTGGAGAGCGTACCCCATGTACGACTTCGCACACGGACAGAGCGACTACTTCGAAGGCGTAACGCATTCCATCTGCACCCTTGAATTCGTGCCTCACCGTCCGCTCTACGACTACTTCGTAGACGAACTCAAGGAAGGCAAGGACCTCGACGACAACCGTCCCCGCCAGTACGAATTCAACCGTCTGAACCTCACCTACACCGTCATGTCAAAGCGCAAGCTCCTCGCTCTCGTGAAGGAAGGCCTCGTAGACGGATGGGACGACCCCCGCATGCCGACAGTTTGCGGTCTCCGCCGCCGCGGCTACTCACCCGAAGCAGTGCGCAAGTTCATCGACATGATTGGCTACACCAAGTTCGACGCCCTCAACGACTACGCCATGCTTGAAGCCGCTGCCCGCGAGGACCTCAATGCACGTGCTCTCCGCGTAAGCGCAGTGCTCAACCCCGTGAAGCTCATCATCACCAACTATCCCGAAGGCCAAACCGAGGAGATGGAAGCCGTCAACAACCCCGAGCGCGAAGAAGACGGAAAGCACACCGTCACCTTCAGCCGCGAACTTTGGATGGAGCGCGACGACTTCATGGAAGATGCTCCCAAAAAGTTCTTCCGCATGGTTCCCGGCAAGGAAGTGCGCCTCAAGAACGCCTACATCGTGAAATGCACCGGTTGCAAGAAGGCTGCCGATGGCACCATCGAGGAAATCTATGCCGAGTACGACCCCGACACCCGTACGGGTATGGAAGGTGCCAACCGCAAGGTAAAGGGTACGCTCCACTGGGTCAACGCCAACGACTGCAAGAAAGCCGAAGTACGTCTCTACGACCGTCTCTTCAACGTGGAGAATCCCTCTGCCGATGAGCGCGACTTCCGCGAACTCCTCAACGAGAATTCGCTCACGCGCCTCACCGAGTGCTACGTAGAACCCTATGCCGTAGAGAACCCCACCGGCAACCGCTACCTACAGTTCCAACGCATCGGCTATTTCACCCCCGACACGTCCTCTACGCCCGAACACCCCGTGTTCAACCGCACCGTAGGACTGAAGGACAACTGGGCAAAGAAATAAACACCTCTTCATGCGGCCTGTAAACTTCGCACGCATTTCACCTTGCACCCGAATGGAATTTAGCCAGGTGACCGGGCGCAGTTTACAGGTCGCAATCTTTTGTTATAAGCGGCAACACCGAGCTATTGCCCCACTACGCTAACATACAAATTCCCTTATCTTCCCCCATTATGGACAAGCATTTAAAAGAAGCCATAGAACTTTACGAACGCAACATAAAGAGCGGCGAACTCTTCTATATGGATGCGAACACGCTCGTTGACATTGAGAACTACTACGAGAAACAGAACAAGGACTACGAGGCGGAACAATGTCTGCGTTTTGCCAAACAGCTCCATCCCGACAACGAAGAAGTGCTCATCACCGAAGCCTACCGCCTGAAGATGAAGGGAAAATACAGCGATGCCTACCGCCTCATCAAGTCGCTCCCCAACCAAAACCACTCCGAAGTACAACTCTTCTACATCGAATGGTACGTCATGGGAGGACAAGTGGAGAAGGCCATGGACATTTACAAGAAGTACATGAAAATACCGTGTCCCGACCTCGAACGCTACAACTTCATGCTCGACACGGGTGAAGTGCTTGCCGACTTCTCATATTTCAAGCGGGCTATCGAAATTCTCAGTAAAATACCTTCGTCACATCCCGAGTACAAGCATGCACTCGAGCTTCTTGCCGATGCCTATTACCAGACCGACGACTTCAGCAAGGCAGAACAGTTCACGCAACAAATGGTGGATCTCAATCCCTACGATGCCTACTCTTGGGCACAACTCGCCGACGTGCAGCAGAAAATAGGCAACGACGAAGAGGCTTTGGAAAGCTGCGAATATGCCCTTGCCATCGACCCCGACCTTCGTCCGGCGAGAACCATGAAAGTATTTGAGATGTTACGTCTGTCCAAAACAGACGAAGCACTCCAGCTCATTGAAGACTACAAGGCCGACATGCCCGACGAGTATGCCATGTTCATGTACGCCGGAGGGGCTCTCTACGAAAAACAGCAATTCGACAAGGCAGTTCCCTATTTCGAACACGCACTGACCTATTGCCCCCTCGCCATACCTGACCGCCAGAACATCGTCACCGACCTCTCGCTCTGCTTCGCCATACTCGGACGATTAAGCGAAGGGGTGGAACTTTACAAGACCATTGCTCCACGCCCTGGAGATATCCTTGACTACTACAAGCGCTTATTCAATCTCCTTGATGAATGCAAGCGAAAGAAAGAGGCCATCAACGTCCTTAGTATCATGGTAGACGTCAAGATAGAAGAAGGACTTGTCGTAGACGACATCTACGACACGCTCATGCAAAAGCAATGGTTCAGAGAAGCGGAGGACGTTTGGGAAAAACTTTTAAAACTTCCCACACCTCCCGACGAAGACGGAAAATACGAATGCATCCGTCTGCGTGCCGCCATGGCATTGCTCGATTCCACGGAGTTCATCGATACTTTAAAGCGCATCGTAGACCTTTATCCCATCCAAGCCGATGAGCTGATAGACAGCATGGAATCAAGAGGACACATGCTCCCGCGCAAATCCAACGGCGAGCTGGACTATAAAGCCATCGGGCTTGAAATCCTTCGCGCCAAGATGCAGAGAGACGGACTCTAACACGCCTCTTCCCCGTAGAAAGCACGGCCATGCAAGCATCAAGTTCAACCAAGCACATTACTCATGACGATATCCAATAAAACCGTGTGCGCCGACCTGCGCTACCTGAAGCTGCTGGCGCGCGACTTTCCCACCATATCAAGCGTTACGACAGAAATCATAAACCTGGAAGCCATTCTCCATCTGCCCAAGCCGACTGAACATTTCCTTGCAGACCTGCACGGCGAGAACGAAGCTTTCCAGCATGTGCTTCGCAACGCGTCGGGCAACATCAAGCGCAAAGTAAAGGAACTCTTCGGCAATACACTGCGCGAGAAAGAGATACGCGACCTCTGTACGCTCATCTATTACCCGAAAGAAAAGCTCGAGCTGGTAAAGCAAAACGACACGAATCTGGCAGACTACTACCAGACTACGCTCAACCAACTCATTGCCGTGTGCCGCAACGTTTCGTCGAAATACACGCGCTCGAAGGTGCGCAAGAGTCTGCCCGAAGAGTTCGCCTACATCATTGAGGAACTCCTTCACGAGAGCACCGACGACCGCAACAAGCAAGCCTATGTGGGCGTGATTATCCGCACCATCATCGGCACGGGCCGTGCTTCAGGCTTCGTCAAGGCGCTTTGCGAACTCATCCAACGCCTGGCAATCGACCAACTTCACATTCTCGGCGACATTTTCGACCGCGGACCAGGAGCGCACCTCATCATGGACACCCTCTCGTCCTACCACCATTGGGACATACAATGGGGCAACCACGACATTCTCTGGATGGGAGCGGCTGCCGGCAATCCCGCCTGCATAGCCAGTGTGCTCCGCCTCTCTTTCCGCTACGCCAACACGCAGACCATCGAGGAGGGCTATGGCATCAACATGGTGCCCCTCGCCACTTTCGCCATGGAAACCTATGCCGACGACCCGTGCACGCAGTTCTATCCCAAAATAGAAGACCCCGACCGCAAGCCCAACGAAAAGACGTGCAAACTCATTGCGCAAATGCACAAGGCCATCACGGTCATTCAGTTCAAACTGGAAGGCCAGCTCTATACGGCCCATCCCGAATGGAACATGTCGCATCGCGCACTGCTCGGCGCCCTTTCGCCCGACATGAAGAAGTGCACCATTGACGGTCAGACGTATCCCATGCTCGACAGCAACTTCCCCACCGTCAATCCCCAGCATCCATTTGAATTTACACCTGACGAAGCCGAACTCGTCAACCGCCTTTACCGTCTCTTCACCCAAAGCGACCGCTTGCAGCAGCACGTATCGGAACTGCTCCTTCACGGCTCGATGTACGGCATTTACAATTCCAATCTTCTCTTCCATGCCTCCATCCCCCTCAACGAAGACGGCACGCTTAAGGAAGTAGAAGTGGAAGGACAACGCGTGGCCGGACGCGCCCTTATGGAACGCGTGGAACAACTTGTGCGCATGCCTTTTGACGACGAAGCAGACCATACAGAGAGCGAAGCGGCGAAAGACTATTTCTGGTACCTCTGGTGCGGGCCGGACTCCCCCTTGTTCGACAAGTCAAAGATGGCAACCTTCGAGCGCTACTTCATAGCCGACAAAGAAACGCACAAAGAGCAGAAAGGCAACTACTACACGCTGCGCGACAATCCCGACATTTGCGACAAGCTCATGGACGCGTTCCAAGTGAAAGGAAAGCACCGCCACATCATCAACGGCCACGTTCCCGTGCGGGCGGCAAGCGGCGAAAATCCCATCAAAGCCGGAGGCAAACTCATGGTCATCGACGGCGGATTCGCCAAAGCCTACCACGACACCACGGGCATTGCGGGTTATACGCTCGTCTACCACAGCCGCGGATTCCAACTTGTGCAACACGCACCTTTCACCTCCACCGAAAGCGCCATCATCAACGGAACGGACATCCAGTCCACCACGCAGATTGTGGAAATGATGGGACACCGTGCCATGGTGAACGACACGGACAAAGGCACGGAACTCCGCGAACAAATAGCCGACCTCGAGAAACTCCTCGTGGCTTACAGAAGAGGCTACATCAAAGAACTTTAATACTGACATCCACCGAATACATGAAATCGCTCAGAGAACTTTACCGAATAGGCCAGGGCCCGTCTTCAAGCCATACGATGGGACCCCGTGCCGCAGCGTTGCGCTACCTTGAACGTCACCCCGAAGCCGCATCTTTCCGCGTGACGCTTTACGGAAGTCTGGCTTCCACAGGAAAGGGCCACCTTACGGACTTTGCCATAGTGAACGTACTCGGCAAGCAACGCACCGACATTGTGTGGAAGCCCGACGTGATTCTTCCTTTCCATCCCAACGGTATGAAGTTTGAAGCGCTCGATGCCAACGGCACTGCGAGCGATGCATGGACCGTGTTCAGTGTAGGCGGAGGTGCTTTGGCGGAAGAGGGCGAATCGAAGATTGACACTCCCGACATCTACGACATGGACCGCCTCTCCGACATCAAGCAGTGGTGCGAAGCCAACGGCATGTCGTATTGGGAATATGTAGAGAAATGCGAAGGTCCCGAAATATGGGATTATCTTGAAGAAGTATGGCACGTGATGTGTGCAGCCGTTGAACGCGGCATAGAGCACGAAGGCGTTCTTCCCGGCGTGCTGAAGTTGCGCCGCAAAGCTCCCGACTACTATATCCGTGCCCTCGGCTACGGAGCCAATCTGCAATCGCGCGGACTTGTCTTCGCCTACGCTTTGGCGGTAAGTGAAGAGAATGCCTCCGGCGGCGAAATCGTCACCGCTCCCACATGCGGTGCAAGCGGTGTGGTACCGGCTGTGCTTTACCACATACAGAAATCGCGCCGTTTCCCTGTGCGCCGCATTCTTCATGCTCTTGCCACTGCCGGCCTCATCGGCAACATTGCCAAGAGCCGTGCCTCCATCTCAGGCGCCGAAGCAGGCTGCCAAGCCGAAGTGGGAGTAGCCTGTGCCATGGCGGCTGCCGCAGCCAACTACGTATTTGGCGGCTCGTTGGCCACCATAGAATATGCCGCAGAAATGGGTCTTGAGCACCACCTCGGCATGACGTGCGACCCTGTGTGCGGACTGGTGCAAATTCCCTGCATTGAACGCAACGCCCATGCCGCAGCGCGTGCCCTCGATGCCAACGTATATGCAACCTTTGCCGACGGCGTACACCGCATTCCCTACGACAAGACAGTGGAGGTGATGAAGCAGACAGGCCACGATCTTCCCTCGCTCTACCGCGAAACCAGCCAGGGCGGACTTGCCAAAGAATACATGCACGACGAATAAGTTTTTCCTTCCGATGAGTGCTACAGTATCTAATACCGACACTGAAAACGGACGCATTGAGGTGGTGCTCAACCAACGCCATCCCTTTCCCGAAGGCACCACTAGGAAGAATGCCGATACGGCTATCGTGTTTGTCACTTCGGGAAGCGCCGTAATTGAGGTGGACTACCGCCGCTACGAAATCAGAGAGAACCAAGTGGCGCTTCTTCCTCCTTCAAGCATATTCCTCTGCGCTACCCAAAGCGATGACTTTGCCGCAAACTGCGTTCGGTTCTCACAAAGCGTTACAGAAGAGGTGACCAGCAAGTTCGAGCCTACGTTCTTTGCCTTCCTTACCGAATATCCGGTGGGTAACCTTTCGTCCGCAGACTCTCTTCATCTCGGACAAATGGTGGAGAGTCTGCACTACGTGTTGGAAAACGAGCACCATATCTACAGAACACAAATTGCCAAACTCCTCCTTCAGTGTTTCTACCTTGACCTCTACAACCACTGTAAGGAACAGATAGCCCAGCGCTCCACGCCCAACGTCAACAATCAGGAAAAACTCTTCATGCGTTTCCTCACGCTGGTCCACGACCACGCAGCCTGCGAGCGCGACCTTGCGTTCTATGCCGACAAACTGTGCATTTCCAAGCGTTACCTCTCTTCTCTTGTCAGCAAGCAGACCGGGCGCACGCCAAAAGATTTCATAGACGCACGTTGCATACAGGAAATCAAATTGCTCCTCCACAACAGCGACGACAGCATGCAGAACATTGCGCTCCGGCTCAAGTTTCCCGACCAGTCCTTCTTCTCGCGCTACTTCAAGAAAAATGCCGGCCTCACCCCCATAGCCTTCCGCTCGGAGAAAGGGTAGGGGAATCGCTGCGCGAATGTGAGAATGTGCATAGGGGCGAACGATGGGAGCGAAGTCTCCTGACTTCGCTTGAGCGATAAAGCATGTAGCATAAAAC
>CAVCAV010000117.1:0-8867 GCA_963600165.1 Christensenella sp. UBA1685
CCTCTATGGAGGCGACGTTTGAAACGTCGCGCTCTACACGGCAAGTGTAATTTTTTAAATCGTGTAGAAAGCGACGTTTCAAACGTCGCCCCCATAGCGCGTGTAAGGACCGCCCATGCGAAGTCAGGAGACTTCACCCCCATGCGCTACGCCCCCATTGTTCGTTAACACTCCAAAGCACCCCGTACAAATTCCAAAGCACGCCGTAAAAATTCCAAGCCTCCCCAAAGCGTTGGGGTCGCAGAAAGTTTTTTGCATCCCTTCACAAACCCCGACGCAGGCGCTCGGAGCACGATGAAGCGCACGAAAAAGTCCGCCAAAAGCGAATGCGCTTGGCGGACTTCGTGTTTGTATCGTTGCGGACTAACCGTACGGGCAAAAGAAAAGAGCCCTGCGTTAGGAGAAAAAAGAAAAAAACGCAGGGCTCGGGGGGGGAAGGGGAAGTTGTTCCACTCCGATTCGAACGGGGACTGAGAGAACCAAAAACTCTAGTGCTGCCATTACACCATGGAACAATCCAAGGCATTGCTTTCACAATGCGGGGCAAAAGTACAAAGTTTTTCCGAAGTTGCAAACTTTTCGCGCAAAAAAGTCGGCGCCGCCGTAGCGCTGTGCCATGGCGATGCCGACTTTCAAAGTCTATTATTATGCGGGCCTCATTTGCCCTCGCTGAGGAACTGAAGGGCGCGCTTCACAATGTCGTTGCGCTGGTTGACGAGGCGGAAGTACTCGTTGCGGTCCCAAAGGTCGTAGGCTATGGTGTTTTTGAGCACGTAGCGCAGGTCGTCGAGTGCGGAAGCCAGTTCCTTGTCGTCCTTGGGCGTCACACCCTTGCGCTTGCCTTCGGCAATGATGGAGTCGGTGAGCGAAGCGGGCACGGTGAAGTTTGCGGCGAAGTCGTCGAACTGCTTGTACTGCTTCTTGATGCGCTTGCGGTTTTCGTCGACATAGCGGAGCACCTGCTCGTTGATGATGTTGTTGCGGCGGAGCGCACGGTAGAAGGGTGTGTAGGTGGCGGTGTCGAGCGGCACGAAGATGTCGGGCATGATGCCTCCGCCGCCGTAGACGGTACGTCCCTTCACGAGCGTGCGGTACACTTTGGTGGAGTCGAGATGGATGCTGTCGGCCGAAACGAGTTCGCCGCGGGTATAGCGGTCCTCGAGGTCGCGGTTGTATTCTTCCTTCTGTCCCTTCACGTAAGGCTTCTGGATGCACCGGCCGGAGGGCGTGTAGTAGTGCGCCACGGTGAGGCGTATCATGGAACCGTCGGGGAGGTCGATGGGGCGCTGCACAAGGCCTTTGCCGAAGGTGCGGCGGCCGATGACCGTGCCGCGGTCGTGGTCCTGGATGGCACCCGTAACGATTTCGGCGGCCGAAGCGGTAAACTCGTCGACGAGCACCACCACGCGGCCCTTGTCCGTCATCAGTCCGCCGCCTTCGCTGCGGAGTTCCTGGCGCGGAGCGCGGCGGCCGTCGGTGTAGACCACCATGGAGCCGGAGGGAAGAAACTCGCTGGCCACCTCCTGTGCGGCATTGAGATATCCGCCGCCGTTGAGACCGAGGTCAAGAATGAGGTCGTTCATGCCCTGGGCCTGCAGGCGCTTGATGGCGTCGTGCATTTCGGTGCCGGAAGTGGAGCCGAAGGAGTCGAGATGGATGTAGCCGATGCCGGGAGCTATGATGTAGGCGGCATCGAGCGTGTTGAGGGGAATTTTGTCGCGCACCACCTTGAAGTGGAGCACGGAGTTGGCACCGCGGCGCACCACGTCGAGATTGGCAACGGTGCCTTTCGGTCCGCGAAGCTTGGTCATGATGGTGTCGCGGTCCATCTTCACGCCGGCTATGGCCGTGCCGTTGACGGCAATGATGCGGTCGCCGGCCTGCACGCCGGCTTTCTCGCACGGACCTTTGCTGATGACCTGAAGCACGAGGAGCGTGTCCTTCACCATGTTGAACTGCACGCCGATGCCTTCGAAGTTTCCCGCAAGGGGTTCGTTGAGTTTCTTCGTTTCGGCCGCGTTGGTGTAGGAGGAATGGGGGTCGAGCTTGTCGAGCATGCCGCGGATGGCGTCTTCGGCCATTTTCTTTTGGTCCACGCTGTCTACATAGAGACTGGTGATGGCCACCTGCGCCATTTGCAGTTTGCGCACCTGGTCTACGTCGATGTCCTCAAAGCCGCGCTGTGCGCTCAGCGGGAGTGCGAGGGCGGCAAGCAGGAGGAGAAGTATGTGTTTCATTCTTGTTGTTTGTTTTGTTTTTTCTTCGGTAGAAATTCAGACACGTCCTTGTTGAAGGCTATGAGTTCGCGCACCACGCTTGAGGAGATGTGGGAGAAACGGGCTTCGGTGAAGAGCAGCACGGTTTCAACGCCTCCTAGGTGACTGTTCATGGAAGCGATGTCGCGCTCATACTCGAAGTCCTTCACGGAACGCAGTCCGCGCACGATGAACTGTGCCCCTTCGCGGTGGCAGAGGTCGATGGTGAGGTCGTTGTAGCCGACCACTTTCACCCGCGGCTCGTCGGCATAGAGCTCGCTGATGTAGCGCACGCGCTCGGTGGGGGTGTAGAGCGAGCGTTTGCTCTCGTTGAGTCCCACGCCGATGACAATGCGGTCGAACATGGGCAGTGCGCGTTCCACAATGGAAGCGTGCCCCACGGTGAAGGGGTCGAACGATCCGGGAAAGATGGCAATTTTCATTCTGCGTGCTTTATATGGGTGGTCTACTTTGGCCATTTTCGGCCAAGTAGGGTACAAAAGTAGTAAAACATCAGCATTTTGCCCGTCCTGCCCCACGTTTTGTAGAAAAACGGGCGGTGAGGCGAACGTTACAACGCTGTGTTTTATTTGAGGGAACGGCCGTGCAAACGAGATTTGCCGGCAACGAGTTTACATGTAGCGTTTCATGTGCGAGGGTGTGCGCCCTCTATGAACGCGACGTTTAAAACGTCGCGTTCTACACGGCGAAGAAGGCAAGAGCGGAATGCGTTTTTTCTCGTTTTTTTAGTGCCTTGTCAAAATTGGTAAACTTTGGATAACTAATATGTGGAGGGGGTGTAATTTCTATATTTGCAGCGCAAATGTTAAATATCCAACAAAATCAAGATCTTCAATTACAACAGGACTATCACTGTATTCAACCCCTAGGAAGCATCATAACGGCAATATCAGCGAATAAATAACAACACCAAAAACATGAAGAGATTTACATTACTTATTGCATTAGTGGCTATGTGCATACTCTCTGTCCATGCCAAAAGCTATCCTTTCGACATGGCACACAGTTATGAAGTGCAGGTCGTCAGAGTTGCCCAACAGGGCACCAAGTTTTTGAAAGTTTGGGGAATCGCCGGTTCTCCGGACAAGGCAATAGACAGAGCTTTGCAGGACGCCGTGGCGGCTTGCATCTTCACCGGAGTAGAAGGAAACGAAATTGCAGGCAAAGTGCCGGCACTCGTTTCTGGCAAAGAAGTCTACGAACAGCACAAGCAGTTCTTCGACACTTTCTTCAAGAAAGGAGAGTTTTTGCAGTATGTGAAAAATGCCAACACAGGCTACCCTACAGGCGAGAACAACATCAAGACCGACAAGGGCAGGAAAGTGGGCATCTATGCTGTCGTCATGTACGACAACCTGCGTAAGCGCCTGGAAGAGGAAGGAATCGTCAAGAAACTCGACAGCTATTTTTGATCTTTTCCAAGCACGGCTCCATAGTTATAAACTCTTTTAAACCAACACACAGAATGAAAAAGTTATTTGCCTCTTTCGTGGTATTGCTATGCACGCTGGGTTCTTTTGCCCAAACCACCGTGGAGGCCACCAACCAGCCCAAGGCAATGAAACCCATCATCATGGTTGTGCCGGAAAAGGCATGGTGCATAAACCAAGGATTTGTAAAGGCCAACGACCCCAACTCGCCCGATTACGAGAAGGCCCTGCTCAATGATGATATCCTCAACGTCATCACCAAGATGGGCGGCATCATGGAAGAACGTGGCTATCCGCTGAAAAACCTGCAAAGCGCCCTTGACGAATTGAAAACCGAGGGCGCCATGGACCTGGCGTTGACCTCCAAGGCCGACGGTGAAATTGTAGAGGACGAGCTTGACCAATTGACGCGTGTGGCCCAAGCAGACATCTTGGTCAACGTTGCCTTTACACGTACCACTTACGGGCCTCGCAACATGGTGGAGTTCCGTGTTACCTCCATTGACGCTGCCACAAGCAAGCAAATTGGCGGCGAGACCGGAAGAAGTTCTGCCTCCGGCGCTCCCATTTCCTCACTTTTGGAAGAATCTGTGCTTGGCTTCATCGACAACTTTTCAGGTAGCATCCAGCGCCATTTCGACGACCTTGTGAGCAACGGTCGGGAAGGCTCAGTCATTTTCAAGATTGCCAGCGACTGTCCGCTCAATTTCGAGTCTGAAGTGGACTTGAACGGAGATACGGGCGAGCTGAACGAAGTGATCGACTACTGGATGAACGAGCACGCGGTAAACGGCTCATTTACCCAAAACGGCAAGACCCGCAACCGTCTCTCTTACGAACAGGTACGTTTCCCGCTCTTTGGCAAGGGTAAATTTGGCGGCAAGCCAAAGGCTATCAACATGGATGGCTTTATCAAACCTATCACCCAGTTCCTTGCACAGTTCGGCATTTCTGTATCCACTACTCCTGTTGGCATCGGCAAGGCATACGTAGTGCTGGGAGGCAAGTGACGCCAATCAAAAAAACACAATAGGATTTTCTAAAAGTTTTATCACATGAAGATCAAACATTTTTTCATCAACCTTGCCGTAGCATTGTTTTGCTCCGCTACGGCAATGGCTCTGTCAGCTAAAGACATTGGCATGATTTGTCTGAATCCATATATTTCAGAAACAGAGGGTCTCGGACAAAGAGCCACTTCCATGCTTACCAGCAAGCTTCAACAAATAGCGACGGCCAACGGTATGTCGGGAGCAGGATTCGACAATCGCTTCATCATCACTGCTCATGTGCAAACATTGAAAAGCAGTCAGACACAGACCTTTCCACAAAAGTATGCCGTGCAAGCAAGCGTCGGCATCTACGTGGGCGACGGCCTGGACGGCACACTCTACTCCAGCTACAATTGCGAGGTCAAGGGTATAGGCGATTCGGAAGACCAGGCCATCGCCAATGCCGTAAGGAAAGTGAATCCCAACCAGGAAGACTTGCAAAAAGCCATCATCAAAGGCAAGGAACAAATTTTGAAATACTACGACAAGATGTCGGGCAACATCATACAGACGGCCAAAGCCTCAGCCGCCGCCGGCAAGTATGACGACGCCATCAATATGCTCTTTGCCATCCCGATGGCCAACAAGGACTTCCAGACAGCACAAGCTCTCATCGCACAATACGGTAGCACTTCGCTCGACAACAAGAATAAGGAAATCGTCAGACAAGCCCGCTCCGCCTGGAGCGCCAATCCAACGGAAGACGGTGCCACTGAAGCCAACGCCATTCTGCAAAAAATGGACGCTCCTTCTGCCAAGATACAGACTGAAGTGAAGACTTTGCAAAGCGAGATGGCAGCAAGACTGAAAGCGGTAAGCGACAGAGAATTTAAGCTGGAAGCCCAAAAGGAGCAAAACGAAAAAGAAGTCCAGCTTGCAGGCATTCGTGCAGCCGCATCAGTTGCCAAAGCTTATGTCGCCAGCCGCCCCAAGGTAGTGTACCACTACTATTGGTGGTAAAACCGGACGCTACACATTTTCCATAGCTATCTAACTAATTTACAATCTTTATTTATGAACCGTTCTATAAGAAAAGAAACTGGGCTTGCATTCCTCGCATTTGGAGGAATCTTGGCCTTGTCATCGTGCAAAACTGACGACATGGAAGTCTTCGTGGGAGAAGATTTGAGAAACAAGGAAATCGTCGAGGCCATCAAGGCTCTGCCTGAACCTAAAACCGAAGTGGCAGAAGAAGACCTCAACGCGGATTTCAAATACCTGATGCCTGACGGCTATTCTGAGAAAATCAACTCGAACGTTGGCGGAAGAAGCGGCTACTACGGTTACATTGATCTTGGACTATCCGTAAAATGGGCCACCAACAATTTCAACAATCCTTTGGAGTTTAACAACGGCAGCGTTTCCGCCAACGACATCTACAAACAGCTAAAGGAAGAAATCACACCTGTTGAGCGACCGGGCATAAAGGAGTACAGCGAGCAATTTCCGACCGTCATGAGTTACGATGCGTATCTGGACTTCATGGATACGAAAAAGCTTCAGGAAGAGTACACCAATTACAAGAGCTATCTCACCAAGATGGACAATGCTTATACGCAAGCCGTCGGCAAATACAACCATAACGCCCTCAATTTTAGCGAACATATTTACGAATACGGCACCAAATACGCTTGGGGAGCGCTCAGCGATTGGGCAAGAAATGCCCAAAGCGACGAAGGTTCGCCTCAGAATATTGCAGGAAACCCCGAATATGACGTTACGACGAAATATATCGGAGAGGGTTGGCATATACCCACAAGAGCCGAATGGCAGGAATTGGTAGATAAATGCCAATGGGAAGACCACAACAAATATTGGATTATAACAGGACCGTCAGGAAAGAAAATCATCCTTCCAAGCGATACCAATTCAAGCGGTAATCTGAACAACATATACAACACCTCGGAAAGAGCCGACGAAAAGTCAAAGGACAAATACGACACTTATCAATTTTATTCCGGCACAAAAGAATTCAAGCAAGACGACCCCTATTGGCATTACTCCCTCATCCGCCCCGTCTACTCAAAATAATCACCAACAACAATGAAACACAACAACATGAAATATCTCATCGCCACGTTGCTCTTATGCATTCTGGCAGCTCCGCTCTCTGCAAGGAAGAAACCTTTCTACGACTCCAAGAGCAACATTGTGGGAGTCACGGGCGATTACAAACTTCTGCAATACGCAGACAAGTTCTACTCTTTGGGCATTGTTCCGGATTGTCCAAGCGGCATGTCGCCAAAGGAATTGTGCGAGCATTGGAACGAGGAGAACCTCGGCAAGAAGATTTTGGATGCCTTACTTGACTATAACGGCACGTCGCTCTCCGAAGAAAAGCTGAAAGAACTCGCTCTCAAAAATGTACTCAAGGCCGACGATGAGCGTGCCTCTATCGGCGTTATCGGCAAGGAAAACATCTTGAAGGAAGACTACTTGCCCATCCTGGAAAACCAATATATCTTCATCAACCAGAGTCTTGAGCAAAGTAATAGCGGAGACAAGGCTCTCTGGAGTGCATACAAAGTGAACATCGATAAAGATGTGCTCGACCAAGTGTTCAACTGTTGGAACGACATGGAGAGATACAACCAAATAAAAGTGACGATATCTTATATCGCTTCTGGCAAAGGCAAGAATTCCAGCAACTATTTGGACAGTAATCGTGACAAGGATCAGCCCGTTGAGCAATATCTTAAAAATAAGACAAGAATAAAGATTGCTTGTGAAGTACCCGCCTTCGCCATCCGTGGCCAGGTAGTGGGCCGTCATCCTTTTAAGATGAATATTGGTGAGTCTGCGGGCATTAAGAGCCGAGACAAAGTGGCCATCTATCGTGCCAAAGAGAAAAACGGCGAGATGTACTCCTCCAAAGTAAGTACCACCAGAGCATGCAACGTAACAGACAGCACTGCCTATCTCTACACCTTTGCCGGCGGTCAGGCTTCTTACAAGAAAGGCGACGTAGCCGTATATCAGCCAAGCAAGAATTCCAGCTGGACCATCTCCGGCAACTATATGGACCATTCCTATAACCTCAACTTCACTTACGACCATCGTTTTAAGTTAAGTCATACCGGATTCTCACAATATTCTATCACAATGTTGGGTATAGGTTGTTATGAAAAGACCCACAAACGACTTTATGCCACCAACAACGGCGCCTTAGTGCATAGCCCGATAATTGCCAACGTTGGTTTTGGATATGGTGTCGGCTATGAGTTTGCACACTGCGCCGAGATTGAGCCATACGTTCTTGCCCAATGGGAAGGCATGTTCTTCATCAGCAAGAAAGCATCCCCATACAACGGTCACAACGGTGCTTCGTATGCTCGTGGCGCATTCTCCCACTCGGTACGTGTTCCTCTTGGTGCAAGACTGAATGTGAACATCGTGTATCCATTGCAGTTGGTTGTTGGTGCAGAGTACATCTTCAACATTAAGCTTCCTACAGCAAAGGATACGGAGAAAAGTATTCACAACGACCCGAAGAAATTCTTCTTCAATCCTACAGGTTATAAGCGAGATGGTCTGAACATCTATGCTGGTTTGAGATTCAATTTCTAATCTCACTACTATATATATCTTGGGGTGAGTCAGCAATATGGCTCACCCCGATTTCGTGACAATTTGAACTATATGGTTAATCAAAGGAGAGGGGACACTTCCATGAAAGTGTCCCCTCTCCTATTCGTTTCTTACCTTTGTTTCTTTCCTTTGCCGAAAGCAGGCGTTTCAATCGGCAAGCCCTTCTATCTTTTCTTTGCTAAGACCCGTGTAGAGCATTACCTTTTCGGGGCTGAGCCCGTCCTTGAGCATGGAACGCGCGGAGTCGAGAAGTCTTTCCTGATTGGCTTTGCGTTCTTCGGCACGGCCTTCAGCACGGCCTTCAGCACGACCTTCGGCCAAACCTTCTCGCTTGGCGTTGCCGATGACGTCGTTCTGGATCATGATGGCGTTGATGTGCTCGTCGTAAGCGTAGCGCTCGGCGTCGCTCATGGCGTAGTACTGGAGCATTTTGCGCGCTTCGGGCAAGCCGGGAGCTTTGGCGTCGTCGCTGATGATGCCTTCCTTCAGGTAGCGCATCCACTCTTCCATGGGAGAAACGG
>CAVCAV010000118.1:0-8857 GCA_963600165.1 Christensenella sp. UBA1685
CCCATGCGCTACGCCCCCATAGTTTCTCATATCTAACATTTCTTCACGTTTTCTCCCCTCCCTTTTAACGCTGAGAATCGCGCAGAATTCATCGCCCCTTCACCCGCTGGCTTCTGCGCGATTCTTGTATTGCATATTTATGTGCTTTTATGCAGTAAATATTGTATATGTGCAAGAATCTATAGCGTACGCCTGCATAAACACCTCCCAAACCCCAAATTCCGCCCCGTTTTTCCTTAAAACACCAAGGCATCCCGTAAAAACTCCAAAGCACCCCAAACAAAATTGCTGCCTTGGAATTTTTACGGGATGCCTTGGAATAAAAACCTCATGCGCAAATCCGCAGCAGAAAACCGCTTCCCGTTTCTATTTCAAAGCAGAAACAGAGGAGAAAAAGGCGTGCCACGTTAACATTACGCCTCTTTCCATTAAGAATCATTGGCAAACGGTGGCCCTCCCCCTCTATGTGGGCGAGCTCTCCCGAGCTCGCAACGGCGGAAACATAGAGCGCAGCCGCCAAACAGCCCTACATGTCGCCTTGCATCCCCAAAAAATCCCATCGCTCCTCCATTATATATAGTATAGCGTTTCCCCTCCCAATCACCCCGTAAAACATTCTTCCAAACCCACCTTGAAATTATCCCTTTCCACCGAAATTAGCCAAGAAAAACACTTTTAATCGAAATTTATCCGCACCCCCTCTTGCGTATATCGTTTATTGGGGTATCTTTGCCATCGGTTTCGCGAACGGAGCACGGCAGTCGGCTTCAACGCAACGCTGCTGCGAAAAGCCTCCTTCCCTCCTGCGAACCATCGAACTGAACAACATCAACCACCAGGTTATACATTAGAATAAAAAGATGACTGACACAAACATCCAAAAAGGTCACATCTCCCAGATTATCGGTCCGGTAGTGGACGTTTGCTTTCCTACAAACGGACGCCCCGCAGCTGAAGTCTTGCCCCGCATACACGAGGCCCTTGAGGTGACTCATCCCGACGGACGCCGCATAGTCATCGAGGTGCAGCAGCACATCGGTGAAGACACTGTGCGTACCGTAGCCATGGACAATACCGACGGCCTCTGCCGCGGTCTTGAAGTCCGTTCCACAGGCGCCCCCATCTCCATGCCTGTAGGCGACCAGGTGAAAGGCCGCATGATGAACGTTACCGGCGACACCATCGACGGCCTCCGCACGCTCGACCGCTCGCAAGGCCAGGCCTCCATCCACCGCGAGGCACCCCAGTTCGACCAACTCAAAACCACCTCCGAAGTGCTCTACACCGGCATCAAGGTGATCGACCTCCTCGAGCCCTACGCCAAGGGCGGCAAGATTGGTCTGTTTGGCGGTGCAGGCGTCGGCAAGACGGTGCTCATCATGGAGCTCATCAACAACATTGCCAAAGGCCACGACGGATTCTCCGTTTTCGCCGGTGTGGGCGAACGTACCCGTGAGGGCAACGACCTCCTCCGCGAAATGATTGAGAGCGGCGTAGTGAAGTACGGCAAAGAGTTTGAAGAAGCCATGGAGCGTGGCGAGTGGGACCTATCCAAGGTCGACTACGACGAAGTGGCAAAGAGCCAGGCCACGCTTGTCTACGGACAGATGAACGAACCTCCCGGCGCACGTTCCTCCGTAGCCCTCTCCGGACTTTCCGTAGCCGAAAGCTTCCGCGACGCAGGTGCCAAGGAAGGAAAAACGTCCGACATCCTTTTCTTCATCGACAACATATTCCGTTTCACCCAGGCCGGATCGGAAGTGAGCGCCCTTCTCGGACGTATGCCTTCAGCCGTGGGTTACCAGCCTACGCTCGCCAGCGAAATGGGTGCCATGCAGGAACGCATCACCTCCACCAAGAACGGATCCATCACGTCCATCCAGGCCGTGTATGTCCCCGCCGACGACCTTACCGACCCTGCACCGGCCACCACGTTCACCCACCTCGACGCCACCACCGTGCTCAGCCGTAAGATCACCGAGCTCGGTATCTACCCCGCCGTGGATCCCCTCGACTCCACCTCGCGCATCCTTGACCCCAACGTCATCGGTGCCGACCACTACAACTGTGCACAGCGCGTGAAGCAGATTCTTCAGAAATACAAGGAACTGCAGGATATCATCTCCATCCTCGGTATGGACGAACTTTCCGACGAGGACCGTCTCACCGTGAACCGCGCCCGCCGCGTGCAGCGTTTCCTCTCGCAGCCCTTCACCGTGGCAGAGAAGTTTACCGGCGTGAAAGGCGTGATGGTGCCCATCGACGAAGTGATCCGTGGCTTCAACATGATTCTCGACGGCGAAGTGGACGACCTTCCCGAACAGGCCTTCCTCAACGTCGGCACCATCGACGATGCCATTGCCAAGGGTAAGAAACTCATGGAGCAGGCATAAGTCCCTCTTGCGGACCACGCTTGCTTCGCCCAATGAACCGTTTTCTCTATGAAAGTAACCATCGTTTCGCCCGAAAAGACCCTCTACGAAGGAGAAGCCGACGCCGTGAAGCTCCCCGGAGAGTACGGACGCTTTGAAGTGCTCAAGGGCCACGCCCCCATCATATCCACCCTCACCCGCGGCACGGTAAGCTGCAGCGGAGCCGAACCCTTCGAAACCCCCGTCAGCGGAGGATTCGTAGAGGTGGCCGCCGACAACGTCAGCGTGTGTGTGGAAGTATAGGGTAGGGGAGCGTTGAAACGGAGGCAAATGGGCACCCCGTTCCTCCTTTCGCTCTTCCGATACGGACATATCAAGAATACCGACACATGACACCCATCCGAAAAGCCGTAAAATACAGCGTAGTGGAAGCCTTGTGCTACATTGTGCTCTCTCCCGCCGCCATAAGCGTGGGACGGAGCGTGGCCGGGGCAGACGCCGCAGTGCTCATGCTCGTTCCGCTCGCCGTGTTCTCCACGCTCCTCTTCGCCGTCAGCGTAGCGTCGTATTTGCTCTATGCCCGTTTGGCAGCGCGCAGAAGCAAAGCCATGGTGGGGTACTACCTCGGCAGCAAAATAGTCACGTTGCTCCTGGCTATCGGCACACTGCTCACCTACGCTTTCCTCCACGGGAAAGAAGCGCTCCTTCTCTTTGCACTCAGCCTAATAGTGCTCTACGTGGCACACCTCGTGGTGTCGTCGCTACTCTATGCCTCCGTAGAGCGAAACTTGAAGCAAAACCAATGAAACAATCATTCCGCACATTACGCTCACACCTCGCGGTTGTGGCCTTCCTGCTCCTCGCAGCCTTTGCAGCCGTTCTTCCCGCTGCGGCAGAGGAAGGAAAGTCGACCGTCGACGTGAAGGAAATCGTTCTCGGCCACATGAGCGACTCCTACGAGTGGCATATCACCACGTGGAACGGACACCACATCTCCATTCCCCTTCCCGTCATCGTGAAAGGACAGGAAAGCGGTTGGCAGGTGTTCTCCTCCGCCGAGTTTCACCACAGTCCCGACGGCACCTACAAAGGCTTCTACCTCAACGAGGCCAAGAACGGTAAAATCTACGAACACCTCTCCAACGGCGAGGATGTGCGCCCCTGGGATTTCAGCATAACGAAAGACGTGGTGCAGATATGGATTGTCGTCATCCTCATGGCACTCATCTTTGTCGGCTCGGCAAGATGGTACCGCGGACGCGACGCCTCCAGCAAGGCACCTAAGGGTTTCGTCGGACTCGTGGAGATGTTCGTCATGAGCATCAACGACGACCTCATCCGTCCCTCCGTAGGCGAGAAGCACTACCGGCGCTACGCTCCCTACTTGCTCACCGCCTTCTTCTTCATCTTCATCACCAATCTGCTGGGCCTCATTCCCATCTTCCCCGGCGGTGCAAACATCACGGGCAACATCAACATCACGTTCTTCCTTGCCCTCTGCACCCTGCTCCTCGTCAACCTCTTCGGCAACAAGGAGTACTGGAAGGAAATATTCTGGCCCCCCGTTCCCACATGGCTCAAGGTGCCCGTGCCCATGATGCCCGTCATCGAAATGTTCGGCATCTTCACCAAGCCCTTCGCCCTCATGGTCCGTCTCTTTGCCAACATCATGGGTGGCCATGCCATCATCCTCTCCCTCACGTGCGTCATCTTCATCACGTGCCAGCTCGGTGCCGTCATCGGCACGCCGCTGACCATCGTCAGCTTCGCACTGATGATTTTCATGAACTGTCTGGAACTTCTCGTGGCCTTCATCCAGGCCTACGTATTCACCATGCTGAGTGCAGTCTTCATCGGATTGGCTCACCCCGAGCATGAATAAACCAACAAACAAAACCTTATAAAATCTCTAAGTTATGTTCTTACTCGCATTATTAGAAGCAGCAGGAGTCGCTAAGTTGGGCGCTGGTCTCGGCGCCGGTATCGCCGCCATCGGCGCAGGTCTCGGCATTGGCCGCATCGGTTCTTCCGCCATGGAAGCCATCGCTCGCCAACCCGAATCGACCGGCGACATCCGTACCAACATGATCATCGTGGCAGCCCTCGTGGAAGGTGTGGCTCTCTTCGCCGTCATCGTCTGCCTTCTCTGCCTCTTCCTCTAATATTTTCCGACGGGGCGCCCGCCTGACTGTAAGCGGGCGCCGCCGCCAACAACGAACATTCACCGACCCGTGGCACGCGCTCTCCACAGAGCCGCAAGTCTTCGGCGCATGAGCCCCGGCTCTTCGCCCGGAAGCCTGAAAGCCCCACCGGTCCACAGCTATAAAAGTATTGCTTATGCAATCCATCAACTTGCCGTCCATATTGACGCCCGACCTCGGACTGCTCTTCTGGATGCTGCTCGCCTTCCTCGTAGTGTTCTTCCTCATGAAGAAATACGGCTTCCCCGTCATCATCAAGATGGTGGAGGACCGCAAGAACTACATCGACGAGTCGCTCGCCAAAGCGCATGAGGCCAACGAGCGCCTTGCTGGCATCAAGCAAGAAGGAGAACAGCTGCTCGCTGAAGCACGCAGCCGTCAGGCCGAAATCATTCGCCAAGCGAAGGAAACGGCCGACAGCATCGTGGCCGAAGCACGGCAGAAGGCAGAACAGGAAGGTTCGAAACTGCTTTCCGACGCCAAGGCGCAAATTGCCGTGGAGAAGGAAAACGCACTTCGCGACATCCGTCAGACCGTGGCCACACTCTCTCTCGGAATAGCAGAAAAGGTGATGCGCCAGAAACTCTCGTCCGACGCAGAGCAGCAGCGGCTCATCGAGCAGATGCTCAACGAAGTGAAACCCTGACGAACCGCCGAAGCGTTCCGCTCGCAATTCTCCGTACCAAACAAATAGATTCAATATGGATTTAGGCATCATATCCATGCGTTACGCCAAGGCACTTCTGCACTTTGCCGAAGAAAACGGTCAGGATGCAGAGGTGTATGCCGAAATGCAAACGCTCAGCAAGTCCTATCTCGACGTGCCCGCATTGGCGCAGACGTTGCTCAACCCCGTCACCTCCTCCGACGAGAAACAACGCCTTCTCACCTTAGCGGCTTGCGGTAAGGCTGAACCCACGAAATCGCTCGCGCGGTTTCTCCACCTCATCATCGCCAAAGGACGTGCCGACGTCATGCAGTTCGTGGCACAGAGCTATTGCTCTTTATACCGCGAGGAAAACTGCATCATAGAAGCGCAGCTCACGCTGCCGGCTCCCGCCGACGACAAAACCGTGGCTCGCTTGCGCGCTGTGATTGAGGCTAAAACGAAAGGTAACATCCAATTCCGAACTCAGGTAAAGCCCGAAATAGAAGGAGGATTCATCCTCCAGTACGGAACCTACCGCCTGGATGCCAGCCTGCGTACGCAACTCGACAAAATACGCCGTTCCTTAGCTTGACACCGCGTCTTTCCTACGCATTACAGGTTTCGCACCGTGGCCGTAAACTTTCTCTTACAGGCAAGCAACGCGCAACCCAACCCCTTAAATATTAGACAATGCCCAACAATATCAAACCCAGCGAGGTCTCTGACGTCCTTCTTCGCGAATTGCACGAAGTAGACACCGAAGCCAAGTTCGAAGAAGTCGGACTCGTGCTGACCGTCGGCGACGGCGTGGCCCGCATCTACGGCTTGAACAACGTAACCGAAAACGAACTCATCGAATTCGAAAACGGTGTGATGGCCGTGGCCATGAACCTCGAAGAGGACAACGTAGGTGCCGTACTCCTCGGTCCTTCCGAAGGCATCAAGGAAGGACAGAGCGTGAAGCGCACAGGACGCGTGGCCTCCATCGAAGTCAACGAGAACATGCTCGGACGCGTCATCAACCCCATCGGACAGCCTCTCGACGGCGGACAGCCCATCACGGGCGACAAGTACGTCATGCCGCTCGACCGCAAGGCTCCGGGCGTCATCTTCCGTCAGCCCGTGACCGAGGCGCTCCAGACGGGTCTCAAGAGTGTCGACTCCATGATTCCCATCGGCCGTGGCCAGCGCGAACTGATCATCGGTGACCGCCAGACGGGTAAGACCGCCATAGCCATCGACACCATCCTCAACCAGCGTAAGAACTACGAGGCCGGCAATCCCGTTTACTGCATCTACGTAGCCATCGGACAGAAGGCTTCCACCGTGGCCAACATCGTCAACACGCTCAAGGAGCGCGGTGCCATGCCCTACACCATCGTAGTAAGCGCAACCGCTGCCGAACCTGCCGCCATGCAGTACTACGCTCCCTTCGCAGGAGCCGCCATCGGCGAGTTCTTCCGCGACCGCGGAAAGCACGCACTCGTGGTCTACGACGACCTCTCCAAGCAGGCCGTTGCCTACCGTGAAGTTTCGCTTATACTTCGCCGTCCTTCCGGACGTGAAGCTTACCCCGGCGACGTCTTCTACCTCCATTCACGTCTGCTTGAGCGTGCAGCAAAGATCAACAACCAGCAGGAAGTGGCAGAGAAGATGAACGACCTTCCCGAATGCCTCAAGAACGAGGTGAAGGGCGGCGGTTCGCTCACTGCACTCCCCATCATCGAAACGCAGGCCGGCGACGTATCGGCATACATTCCCACCAACGTCATCTCCATCACCGACGGTCAGATTTATCTCGACTCCAACCTCTTCAACCAAGGCTTCCGTCCCGCCATCGACGTGGGTATCTCCGTAAGCCGTGTGGGCGGTTCCGCTCAGATCAAGAGTATGAAGAAGGTGGCAGGTACACTGAAGATAGACCAGGCACAGTATCGCGAACTCGAAGCTTTCTCCAAGTTCTCCAGCGACATGGACCCCGTGACGGCCATGACCATCGACCGCGGACGTAAGAACAACCAGCTGCTCATCCAGTCGCAGTACTCCCCCATGCCCGTCGAAGAACAGGTAGCCATCCTATACTGCGGTACTCACGGATTGCTCAAGGACGTGGCGCTCGACAAAGTGCGCAGTTTCCAGGACAGTTTCCTCGAACAGCTCCGCGCTTCTCACGCCGACGACGTTCTCGCCCAGCTTCGCGACGGCAAACTCACCGACGAGGTATGCCACACGCTCGAAACCGTTGCCGCCGACGTGGCAGAGCAATATAAAAACTAAGACCTATGCCCTCACTCAAGGAAGTAAAAACGCGTATAGCATCCGTCAACAGCACACGGAAAATCACAAGCGCCATGAAAATGGTGGCTTCCTCAAAGCTCCACCGTGCGCAGCAGGCCATAGAAAGGATGCGCCCCTACGAACGCCAGCTCAACAGCATCATGTCCACTTTCGTGACTTCCATGGAGAGCGACGTTCAGACGCCTTATGCCGCCAGCCGTGAGGTAAAGCATGTGGCCATCATTCTCTACACGTCCAACACCTCGCTTTGCGGTGCTTTCAACCTCAATGTCATCAAAGCCTTCAGTAGACTTGTGGAAGACTATCGCAAAAGCGGCGCAGAAATAGTCAAGGTCTATCCTTTCGGAAAGAAGGCCTACGATGCCGTTCGCAAACTCGGTTTCGACGATGTGGCGGACTACAGTGCACTTCTCGACCATCCGGCCTACGACAAGGCTGCTGCGGTGGCTGCCGAAGTGATGCAGCTCTTTGAGGACAAAGTAATCGACCATGCCGACCTCCTCTACCACCACTTCAAGAGCGCCGGTACGCAAATCCTTACTACAGAGACGTTCCTTCCCGTTTCCATCGAGAAGGACGAAGCGGACGACTCCAAGGATACGGCTGCAAATTTCGACTTCATCGTGGAACCTTCCAAGGAAGCCATCGTCACGCAGCTCATCCCCAAAGCTCTCCATCTCAAAGTCTTTGCCGCCATGCTCGACAGCCTCGCCAGCGAACAGGCCGCTCGTGTAGTGGCCATGCAAGTGGCTACCGACAATGCCGACGACCTTTTGCGTGAGCTCAACCTTACGTACAACAAAACGCGTCAGCAGGCCATCACCAACGAACTGCTCGACATCGTCGGCGGACAAATGCAATAGTCTGTCGGTCTGCACGTCAGCATCGCAATCTATCCTGATAAAACGGAGCCGGAAAGGAGTTCATCGCAATTCCCTCCCGGCTCCGTTGCTTTTTATCCTCCGTTACTTTCTGAAACAAAGCACATTAGTGCAAAAATGCGGTATTGTCAAATAAAAAGTACTTGGAACGCTTGGTCATTATGCCGAAAAACACTAACTTTGCAACCGCAAAACGATAAAAGACACGCACTCTTAGCTCAGTTGGTAGAGCAACTGACTCTTAATCAGTGGGTCCAGGGTTCGAACCCCTGAGAGTGTACCAGTCAAAAGCAATCGTCTAGCATGCACTCTTAGCTCAGTTGGTAGAGCAACTGACTCTTAATCAGTGGGTCCAGGGTTCGAACCCCTGAGAGTGTACCAGTCAAAAGCAATCGTCTAGCATGCACTCTTAGCTCAGTTGGTAGAGCAACTGACTCTTAATCAGTGGGTCCAGGG
>CAVCAV010000119.1:0-8813 GCA_963600165.1 Christensenella sp. UBA1685
TTCCCCTTGCCGTCCGCATAGCCCGCCGCACCATCGGCATAGCCCGCGAGAACGTAGCCTTCGCCATCGGCGTAAAGGTGGCCGTGCTCCTTCTCGCCGCCTTCGGTTTGGGCACCATGTGGATGGCCGTCTTCGCCGACGTCGGTGTCACCGTGCTTGCCGTGTTCAACGCCATGCGGGCGCTGCGCTTCGCAAATGTGCAAATATGAAAATGTGCAAATGAGCTGCGTTACAAGAGCGAATGATGGGAGCGCACGATGGGGGCGAAGTCTCCTGACTTCGCGCTCTACACGAATATAATGGAATAAGAATAAAACATTCAAAACAAACAAAACAAAACGGCTGCGCTCCTACGTACGCTGTATGGAAAAATCTCTTGTCCGGGGCGCAGCCGTTTTGTTTGTTTTGAATGTTTCGTTTTCATCCCCTTCCCTCACCGTCTTATTCGTTTTGCACGTTTTATTCTTTCCCCAAACAAGAGCACTGCAGTTTTATTCCCGTTCCTTCCTACTTTTTGCCTAACTTTGCAAAGCTTCTCCCAATTAACATCCACGTAATGGAACCAAAGATAGACTTCGTATTGGCCTATAGCCAAGATATAGCTGAGCGTCAGCAACTCCTGGAGCAACTCCAGTCTTCCCCCATCGTTCAAACCATCGTGCTCGTAGCCCCCAAAGGTGCAGCGGCGTCCGACCTCTCGTCCTTCGGGAAAGTGAAAGTCGTGTGTAGCGATGAACTCAACAGTTCGAAACTCCTCCGCGCCCTTCACCCGTTGCTCACCGCAAAATATGTAGCATTCTTCCTAACCTCCCAACACCTTGCACTGGGTTACCGCTCGTTGGAACGCATGGTGCAAGTAGCAGAAGACCAAGAAGCCGGAATGCTCTATACTGACCGCTACGACGCCGATGGCGCACACCCCGCCATCGACTATCAGGAAGGTTCGCTGCGCGACGACTTCGACTTCGGTGCGTTGCAACTTTTTGCCCGCCAAAGTCTTGTACGTTTCTTGGAAGAAACCTCTCCGCGCTGGCGCTTTGCCGCATTGTACGCCCTGCGTCTTTTCGTTTCGCGCATAGGCCGCATTGTCCATCTGCGCGAATATCTCTACACCCAACACGAAGCCGACAACCGTCTGAGCGGAGAAAAGCAGTTCGACTACGTCAATCCCTCCAACCGTTCCGTCCAGCTCGAGATGGAACGTGCCTGCACCGAGCATCTGCAAGCCGTAGGCGCCTGGCTCGCCCCCGACGAGTACGACGACCTTCCCCATTGCAACGTGACATATCCCGTAGAAGCCAGCGTCATCATCCCCGTACGCAATCGCGTCCGCACCATTGCCGACGCCGTAGAAAGCGTGCTGCAGCAGGAAACGTCGTTCCCCTACAACGTCATCGTCGTGGACAACCATTCCGACGACGGCACGTCCGAAATACTTGCCCGCTATGCAGCCGACGATAGAGTAGTGGTGCTCCATCCCGAACGCACCGACCTCGGCATAGGCGGTTGCTGGGACGCTGCCATCCGTCACGAAGCCTGCGGACGCTATGCCGTCCAACTCGACAGCGACGACCTCTACTCGGCCAACGACGTGCTCGAGCGCGTTGTGGAAACCTTCCGCAAAACGCGCGCCGCCATGGTCATAGGCTCTTACCGCATGGTCGACTTCGACCTCCAGACATTGCCTCCCGGCCTCATTGCCCACACCGAGTGGACGGCCGACAACGGACGCAACAATGCTTTGCGCATCAACGGCCTTGGCGCACCCCGAGCCTTCCGCACCGACGTGCTCCGCCAGTACGGATTCCCCAATACCTCTTACGGTGAGGACTATGCCCTCGGCTTGCGCATTTCGCGCCGCTACCGCATAGCCCGCATCTTCGACGAACTCTATCTCTGCCGTCGTTGGACGGGAAACTCCGATGCAGCCCTCAGCATTGACAAGCAAAACCGCAACAATGCCTACAAGGACGAACTCCGCACCATAGAACTCCATGCCCGTATGGCCATGGTCAAGGAGTGGAACCGCCCCGTCAGCGAAGAGGACGTGGACGGCTTCTTCAAGAACGAACTAGCTACGTGGCCCGAAGTAAACCAGCGTTTCGACGACCTTTCCACCAAAGTGCTCAACCGCACGCTGCCCCTCGAAACCTGTACGCTTGAAGTGCAGCACAACCCCATCCGCATTGTCAGCACCGGAGCCAAGATGGACAAGAACACCGTGAAGCAGCGTCCCTGCTTCCTTTGCGACATAAACCGTCCCGCAGCCCAGCACGACCTCCCCCTGCTCGGCAAACTCCATGTGCTCGTCAATCCCTTCCCCATACTTCCAGGCCACCTCACCATACCCACCCGTCGCCATGTGGCACAGGACTACTCCTGCTTTGCACATCTTACCGACCGCCTCGTGTGGGACATGCCGAACCATGTGGTCTTCTACAACGGCCCGCGTTGCGGAGCTTCCGCTCCCGACCATGCCCACCTGCAGGCCGGTGCGAGAGGCGTCATCCCCATTGAGCGCGACTGGAAAAACTTCGAAGCCAAACTTGAGCGCATCTATCCCTCCACCGGCGACGAAGAAGCCGAACTCGAAGCACAGGGCAACTCGCTGCAGAATGCCGGCATCTTCGTGCTCAAGGGATATGCCTGTCCCGCCTTTGTCGTGCGCGGCAATCTCTCCGAGTCCAATCCGTTCCTCCTCACCAAACTCCTCCAGGCCATGAAGCGCCCCGACACGAAGGGCGAACCCGACTTCAACCTCATAGCCTGGCGGCAGAAAGGAAACGGCACGTTCCCCGACCACATCGTCAACGTGGTGTTCCCCCGTCGCAAACACCGTCCCGACTGCTACACGGCAGAAGGCAAGAGCCATTACCTCATCAGCCCAGGAGCCGTCGACATGGGCGGACTGCTCATCACGCCCCGTTACGACGACTTCGACCGCCTCACGCCTCGCATGGCACAAAGCATCCTTCGCGAAGTGACGCTCAGCGAAAGCGACCAGGCCGCCATCGTGCGCAAGCTTCATACTTCGCGCACGAAGAAGCGTTCCTCTTCCAACCTCTTCGACCAACGCTTCTCTTCCGAACCCAATGTCAGCGTAGGCATTATGGAAGCCGAGTCTGCCACGTTCACCCTCAACGGACCGTTCTTGGCCAAAGGGAAACAGGTGGACGGCCAGCAGCAGGTCCACTACGATGACGGCGGAATAAGCTGGAACGGCAACATCTACAGCGAACTTCTCTTCACCCCCGATGCCGACGACGCCAGTTTTACGCTTGAAGACGTGACAATCGGTGTGAACTTCCATTGGCAGCGCAAGCAGAAGCAGACTTTCTGCGGACGCCTTCGTCTCATAGTGGACGAGAACAAACTAGTCATCATCAACGAAGTGCCCGCCGAGAGCTATCTGCAAAGCGTCATCTCCTCCGAGATGAGCGCTTCCTCCTCGCTCGAACTCCTTAAAGCCCACGCAGTGGTGTCGCGCAGCTGGCTCTTCAGTCAGATGGTCAACCGTCACAACGCCGAGCAGAAACAAGGCAAGGGTTTCTTCAGTTTTGTACACAAACCCAATGCGCTCATCCGCTGGTACGACCGCAACGACCACACGCTCTTCGACGTGTGCGCCGACGACCACTGCCAGCGCTATCAGGGCATCACGTCCTCTGTGCTCGACAACGTGAAGAAAGCGGTGCAGTCCACCCGCGGTCAGGTGTTGATGTACGGCAACGAGATTTGCGACGCCCGCTTCTCGAAATGTTGCGGCGGTGTCACCGAACGCTACGGCGCTTGCTGGGAAGACAAGGACTTGCCTTACCTGCAGCCCGCACGTGACACTTGGCCCGAAGAGGCTCTTCCCGACCTTACCCGCGAGGATGAGGCTGAGCGCTGGATTATGTCCGCTCCCGCTGCATTCTGCAATTCGCACGACGGCAGCCTCCTCCGTCAGGTGCTCAACTCCTACGACCAGGAAACGAGCGACTTCTATCGTTGGCACGTCACGCTCAGTCAGGCTGAAGTGCAGGCACTTCTTAAAGAAAAGCTTGGCATCGACTTTGGCTACGTGCTCCGCATAGTGCCCGTGAAGCGTTCCGTCAGCGGACGCCTCGAGACGTTGCGCATAGAAGGCACGCTCCACACCATGACCATCGGCAAAGAACTCGAGATACGCCGTTCTCTCTCTCCCACACACCTCTACAGTTCGGCCTTCATCGTCCGCACGTCGGGTACGCTCGCCGTTGAAGGTTGCACGGATTCCGTTCCCGCACAGTTTGAACTCTTCGGAGCAGGGTGGGGCCACGGTGTCGGCATGTGCCAGATTGGTGCCGCCGTCATGAGCAACGAAGGCCACAGCTACGAACGCATCCTTTCCCATTACTACCACACCGCCCAGCTCACTCCTTTGTATAAGGAGAAATGACGCTTCGCGAATGTGCAAATATGCAAATGTGCAAATGATTTGCACATTGAGGACTCAACTCAAACAAGAACCAACAGACAATCTTCTGTTCTGCAAAAACTCACGAACAAGGCACTGCGCAGCAATGAATGTGCAGTGCCGCTGAGTTGCACCTTGAAGTCACAGCCGCACTTCCCCGGCTCTGACTCTCACAAAAAACAGAAACAATGAAATTATCAGACCTTCACACAGGTGAAATAGGCATCATCGTGAAAGTGGCGGGCCACGGAGGCTTCCGCAAACGCATCGTAGAGATGGGTTTCATCAAAGGCAAAAGGGTAAAGGTAATACTCAACGCACCCTTGCGCGACCCCATCGAATACGAAATCATGGGCTACAAAATCTCGCTGCGCCGCGAAGAAGCCTCGCTCGTGGAAGTCGTCAGCGAAAACGAAGCCGAAAACGATGAACGTCTCGCCCAGGGCATTACCCTCCAACCCCTCCGCTGCGACGACGAGTGCCGTACCGAAGCCGACACTTCCGCTTTGGAAAAACACATGGAGGACATGGCCGAAGGCAAACACCGCGTCATCAACGTGGCCCTCGTGGGCAATCCCAACTGCGGCAAGACGTCGCTCTTCAACATCGCCTCGGGCAGCCACGAACACGTGGGCAACTACAGCGGTGTGACGGTAGACGCCAAAGAAGGCGTGTTCAAGATGAAGGTGCGCGTCAACAAGAAGGACAATACCGTTTCGCCTTTCGGCAACTCGTCCTCCTCGGCCTGTGCCGGATGCAGCGACGGCAACTGCAGTTCCGCGGAAAAGGCGGGCGACTGCACGCAGATGGAATGGCGCGAATACACCTTCCGCATCGTCGACCTCCCCGGAACCTATTCCCTCACCGCCTATTCTCCTGAAGAACTCTATGTGCGCCGACAGCTCATCGACAAGACTCCCGACGTCGTAATCAACGTTGTGGACAGCAGCAACCTCGAGCGCAACCTTTACCTTACCACCCAACTCATCGACTTGAACCTGCGCGTCGTCACGGCACTGAACATGTACGACGAACTTCGCAACTGCGGCGACAAACTCGACTACGAGCAGCTCGGCCATCTGATGGGTATCCCAATGATTCCCACCGTTTCGCGTTCGGGCGAGGGACTCCGCCAGCTCTTTGAAACCGTCGTCACCGTCTACGAACACCCTGAAGACTCCTTCCTCCACCGCCACATCCACGTCAATCACGGCACGGAACTCGAGAAGAGCATCGACCGCGTGAAGTACATCTTCCAGAAACACAGCAGTCTGCGTTCCAAATATTCCACACGTTACCTCGCCATCAAGTTTCTCGAAGGCGACAGCGAGGCCAACAAACTCGTGGAAACCCTTCCCGAACACGACGAACTCATCACGGCGCGTTACGAAGAGCGCAAACGCATAGAGGAAGTGCTCGGCGACACGCTTGACAATGCCATGACCGATGCCAAGTACGCCTTCGTGCAGGGAGCCTTGAAGGAAACCTACCAACCCCATGCCGAACGCACCGTGCGGACGTTTACCGAAAAGCTCGACCGCATCGTCACCAGCCAGTGGGGTGGCTTCCCCATCTTCTTCCTTCTCCTCTTCCTCGTCTTCGATGGCACGTTCGTACTTGGCGCCTATCCGCAGGACTGGATAGACTGGACCGTCGGCAAACTCTCCGAGTTCGTACAGTACTGCATGCCCGACGGCATGCTCAAGGACCTCGTTTGCGACGGCGTGATAAGCGGTGTGGGCAGCGTTATTGTGTTTCTCCCCAACATCCTTATCCTCTATCTCTTCCTCTCGTTCCTTGAGGACACGGGCTACATGGCCCGCGCCGCCTTCATCACCGACAAACTCATGCACAAGATGGGACTCCACGGCAAGAGTTTCATACCCATGGTGATGGGCTTCGGTTGCAACGTGCCCGCCATCATGGCCACGCGAACCATTGAGAATCCGAAGAGCCGCCTCATCACCATGCTCATCACCCCCTTCATGTCGTGCTCGGCGCGCATCCCCATCTACGTGGTTCTCGTCGGGGCGTTCTTCCCGCAGTACGGCGCTTGGGTGCTCATCGGCCTCTATGCCCTCGGCATTGTTGCCAGCATATTCATGGCGCGCGTATTCAGTCGCTTCCTCGTCCACGGCGAAGACCTCCCCTTCGTAATGGAACTTCCCCCTTACCGCTTCCCCACGGCCAAGAGCGTCATTCGCCACACGTGGGAAAAGGGACGGCAGTATCTGCAGAAGATGGGCGGCATCATCCTTGTCTTCTCCATTATTATATGGGCACTCAACTATTTCCCCCACAACGACGAGACCGCCTCCGCTGAAGCGCAGACCGAACAGGTGGCCGCTACCAATGCAGCAACGGCCTCTTCTTCCGCTGCAGTCCAAACCGCAGAGCAACCAGAGAGCTATCTGGCCAAGCTCGGCCAGTTTATCCAGCCCGTGCTGAGCCCGATGGATTTCGACTGGAAAATGAGTGTAGGAATACTTTCAGGCGTTGGTGCCAAAGAGCTGGTGGTAAGTACGTTGGCAGTGATGTATGCCGGAGAAGATGTTGACACCGACACCGCCTCGTCCGACAACCATCTCATCCAGGCCCTGCGTGAGAACATGACCACGCAGTCTGCCCTGGCCTACCTCGTCTTCATCCTTTTCTACTTCCCCTGCTTTGCCACCATTGCGGCAATCAAAAACGAAAGCGGCGGCTGGAAATGGGCCCTCTTCACCGCAGCCTACACCACCGTCTTCGCCTATGTGGCTTCGTACCTCACCTTCCTTATCGCCTCTTGGGTAATCTAGGAAATGGCGACACGCCCAACATAAATTCATGGCCAATTCAAGGACCCTCGTGTTAAAAACACAAACACGAATCTTCATGAATTGGCCATGACTTTTCGTAATTGCCCCGTTCAGCATATTCATTCTTTCCCACTCCCGCCATGCAAGTTTACCTCTCCGTGCCCATTTTTATAGGTAAATCCGGCATGCTTTTCTGCCACGATGCGCATGGAACCGCTATTTTCCATTACCTTTGCATAACTAACGCAATGTTTGCATTGCAGAAATCCATGTCTTTTACTTCTAACAAACCTAACACCTTGACACAATGAAACGCTTCAAGAACCATTTCCTCACTACGATGCTCTGCCTCACGGCACTGCTTTCACTCACCTCGTGCACCGAAGACTGGTGGAATTCCTTCAACCGCAATTTCATAGGCCGATGGCGCGTGGTGGAAGTGTCGGGAGGGTCGAACTACAGTTCGGGTGACGAATTCACTTTCGATTCCAACGGAAACTTCTATGCCGATGGCTACGAACTCAACGAAAGCGGACAGTGGGACTCCCGCGGACGAACCATAGACATAAGCTTCAACGGCTACAACGTGGACCTCTCCTGCTACATCCGCCAGTACGACAACAGCTATATGGTGCTTGACGTCAACGACTACTCTTACAACACACGATACACCCTACGCCTCGTGCGGACATATTAAAATCTTTCAATGAAACTCCTTACTCAAGAAGAAATAAAAGAACAGATAAACACCCCTCTTTTCCACAAACTCACCGAAACCGCCGACGAGCAGGGCATAGCGTGCTATCTCGTGGGCGGTTATGTGCGTGACCTCTTCCTCCAGCGCCCTACGAACGACATCGACGTGGTGGTCGTAGGCAGCGGCATTGCCATGGCGGAAGCCTTCAGCCGCAAGCTCGGCAAACACGCCCACCTCTCCGTGTTCCGCAACTTCGGCACGGCACAGGTGAAATACCACCACGAAGAAGTGGAATTCGTCGGTGCCCGCCGCGAAAGCTATCAGCGCGATTCCCGCAAGCCCATCGTGGAAGACGGCACGCTCGAAGACGACCAGAACCGTCGCGACTTCACCATCAACGCCATGGCCGTCTGCTTGAACTCCGACCATTTGGGTGAACTCGTAGATCCCTTCGACGGCGTCTACGACCTTGAAGACGGCATCATTGCCACCCCTCTCGATCCCGACATCACCTTCAGCGACGACCCCCTGCGCATGATGCGCTGCGTACGCTTCGCCACCCAACTCAATTTTACCATAGAAGACGAGACCTTCGAAGCCCTCCGCCGCAACCGCGAACGTATCAAGATTATCAGTCAGGAACGCATCATCGACGAACTCAACAAGATAATGATGGCGCGCGTGCCCTCCATCGGTTTTGTGGAACTCCAGCGCTGCGGTCTGCTCGAACTCATCCTTCCCGAAGTGGCCAACCTCGACTGCGTGGAAACGCGCAATGGACGTTCGCACAAGAACAACTTCTACCACACCCTTGAAGTGCTCGACACTGTGGCCTCGAAGAGCGACAAACTCTTCCTCCGTTGGGCCGCCTTGCTCCACG
>CAVCAV010000120.1:0-8699 GCA_963600165.1 Christensenella sp. UBA1685
CCCCAAAGGCCTGACGTCGTCCGATTGGCTCAACCTGGGCCACACCCACTGGCTTTCCGGCCAGACAGCGAAAGCCGTGGAAGACTATTCCCGCTCGCTGAAAGAAGGACAAAGTCCGTACGAACTTTTCGACTCCGACCATTTCATGCTCCTCGAAGCCGGCAAGAGCCAAGAGGAAATGCAGATGATGCTCGACGCTGTGGCTGCACGGAAACTTCAAGACGAGAAACAACAATAACCCCGATACTTCCCCCTATTGTACATCCCATGAAATTACGACATCTCTTTCTGTCGCTTGCTTTGTGTTCCGCCTCTGCCTATGCGCAGAACGAACTCGAGGTGAAGCAATATTTCCTTGAAAGTCTGCAAGGAAAGGAAACTGCGGCTCCCGCAAAAAAACTCAATCCGCGCAAACTCGATGCCGCACGCCAAATCGTTTGGCAAGCCTGGCAAAAGGCCAACGAGGCTTACGACGAAGAAAAGCTCATTGCCCTCGATTCGCTGATGCAGACGCAGAACAGCGTTTGGCATATTCCCTCCAACCTTGAGCCCAATGCGGCCATGCCCTATTATTATGGCAGCAAAGGAAAGAAGCCACAGGAGGGCTATCCGCTCTTCCTTTATCTGCACGGTTCGGGTCCGAAGGCCAACGAATGGGCTAACGGACTCTACTTCGGCCAGCACTTCGCCGATGCGCCTTCCGTCTACTTCGTTCCGCAGATTCCCAACGAAGGCGAATGGTACCGCTGGTGGCAGAAAGGCAAGCAGTACGTTTGGGAAAAACTCTTGCGCCAGACCCTGGCGAGCGGAAAGTTCAATGCTAACCGTCTCTACGTGTTCGGCATCAGCGAGGGTGGATACGGCAGCCAGCGCCTGGCCTCTTTCTATGCCGACTATTGGGCTGCTGCCGGCCCCATGGCGGGCGGCGAACCGTTGAAGAACGCTCCAGCCGAGAACCTTGCCCATGTAGCCTTCTCGCTCCGCACCGGCGCCGAGGACAAAGGTTTTTACCGCAACATTCTTTCGCGCTATGTGGCCGACGAACTTGACAGCCTGGAAAGCCTTCATCCCCAGCAGTTCCGCCATTCCGTGCAACTGATTCCCGGACAGGGCCACCACATCGACTACACGAAGACCACACCTTGGATGTCGCACTTTGTGCGCAAGCCGCGTCCCGACATGTTCATGTGGGAAGACTATGAGATGGACGGCGTGCACCGCAAAGGGTTCTACAACTTGCTCGTCACCCAGCGTCCCGACTCGCTTCTGCGCACGCGCTACGATTTCCGCATCAACAAGGACTCCAACATTGTGGAACTCTTTGTGGACAACGTGCATTACGCCACCACGCAACGCGACTCGGTGTTTGGCATAGAGATGAAGTTCTCGCGCAACTACGAACCCGCCCACGGCGGCAAGCTCACGGTGTTCCTCTCCGAGGACATGGTGAACCTCCGCATCCCCGTCACGATTCGCATCAACGGCCGCAACGCTTTCTACGGAACGCCAAGATGTGATGTTAAAAACATGATGCGCAGCATCACGGCCTTTTACGACCCTGAGCGCATATTCCCCGCAGCCGTTGACGTGAAGTATTGAGACGAACGATGGGGGCTAACGATGGGGGCGACGTCTCCTGACGTCGCTTGAACAATAAAGGTAAACTTATATAATGCGTGCTTCGCTCAAGCGAGGTCAGGAGACCTCGCCCCCATCGTTCGCCCCCATCGTTCGCCCCCATCGTTCGCTCGCCCATCACATTAACAACAAACGCTCCCCGATAGATAACCTTTCTATCGGGGAGCGTTTGTTTATGCTCTTCCTGTTTGCTTGAGCAGTGCACGTATCTTCTCGTTGAAACCCGAAGCGTGGATGAGCTCTTCGAGCGAGAGGTGCATGCGATAGTTCCAATACTGGTCGGGATTTGCCGGAACATTTATCTGCTCCTGTTCGGGATGCGGCGAACGGAGTTTGGACGAGAGCGCGAGCCAGTCTTGCAACGAGAGCAGACAAAGCATGGAAGGCGAAGCCAAATGGGCTTTCACTACCTCTGCACACACTTCAGGCGTGGCTTCTTCGGGTGCATCGCCTGCGTGGTGAAGCGCTTCGTGCCAAAATGCCTGCGTCTGTTCGGCGTTCTCTTTCCACCAAAGGCGGAGGGGCGGCATATCGTGCGTGGCAATGGTAGATACCGACAGATACGGATTGTCCTCGAGCGGTGCAAAGCGGTGCCCCCACGTCTTGGGCATTCGCTGTATTTCGAGCGAGAGCACTTCAAGCCGTTCCAACACGCCTTTCACGCATGCGGGCACCATGCCCAGGTCTTCCGCACAAGGCAGCATGCCCGTACCCGTAAACGGATAGAGTCCGTCGTGGACTGAGCCGTTGTCGGAGTAGTTGACCACTGCGGGCAGTTTCTTCATGGCCTCGCGTTCCCAAAAATCGTTGTGGCGGAAGTAGAAGAAGTCGTTGTGAAGACGGTTGAATGCCTCTTTCTGCTCTTGTGGCAACAGGTTGTATGCATAAGTATGCTGGGCGCAGACGCGCGGATGGTACAAGGAGGCTTTGTCGGGGTCGTGAACAAAGAGCACGTCGGCCACCACATCAAGAAGCACGTGCTTGGCATGGTCGTCAATCGGCAGCGAAGCAATGGTTCTCTGGCTGCGATAGTCTTCTTTCAGCACAAAGCCGTCTTCTGAAGGTTCGAAATAGTCATGAAGAACATTGTCCTCTACATACGGACACAAGTCGCCTTCATCGTTGCGGCGAACGCGGGGCACGGCATATTGTTCCACAGGCAGCGTAAAACCATATCGGGCAATGTCTTCGGCCGACAAAGGCAAAGACGGACGGAAATGTCCCAACGTGCCGTAAATCTGTTCGCGCGGCACCTCCCAAATGCGGAAGAATCCGAGCACATGGTCAATGCGGTAAGCATCGAAGTAAGCACTCATGTGCGAAAGGCGGCGGCGCCACCACTGGTAGTTGTCGCGACTCATTTCCTCCCAGTTGTACGTGGGGAATCCCCAGTTCTGTCCGTTCACGGCAAAGTCGTCGGGCGGTGCTCCCGCCGTGCCGTTGAAGTGGAACAGGCGGCCGTCTTTCCATGCCGGCACGCTGTCGGGCGAAATGCCGATGGGAATGTCGCCCTTGAGCATCACGCCGAGCGAACGTGCCGTTTCGTGCACGGCAAGCATTTGGCGGTGGAGCAAATACTGCGTGAACTTGTGGAACGCCATGTCCTTGTCCATGCCGAATGCGTCGGTGCGGTCGTCGGGCCATGAACGGAAATTGGCAGTATGGTGGAAAGTGCGAAGCGTGCAGAAGGCGGCATAGGCATCGAGCCAATAGGCTTCTTCTTCAACGAAATGCTGATATTCGGCCGATTGCGTGATTTCCTTTCCCTTTTCTTCAAACAGTTCGTGAAGGAAACGCTGCTTGAGCGCATAGGTCCGTTCGTAGTCGAGCGCAGGAAGCGCATTGAGTTCCTCGCCTTCTTTTTGGCAGTGGCGGTAGGCTTCGGTGTCGGACCATTCCTCTGGAGCGATATAAATGGGGTGAAGGGCAAAGACGGACACGCAGTTGTAGGGATAGGAATCGCGCCACGACCCGTTTGTGGTGGTGTCATTGATGGGAAGCAATTGCACGGCTTTCATGCCGGCTTCGGCGGCCCAGCGCACAAAGGTCTGAAGGTCGCAGAAATCGCCCGAACCGAAACTGCTTTTGCTGCGCAACGAGAACACGGGCACTACCACACCGGCACTTCGCCACTCGGCGGAAACCAGCCGCGGCATGCAGTCCATGCGCACCACGTTTGTTTCGTTCTCCATATTATTATAAGGAGAAAACATACGGTTCTCGCCGCTTTCCCAATCGAACGTACCGCTCTCCGTGTCGAGAAGAATGAATTTGTATTCAAAGCCACGGCGAACGTCCTCGTCGCGGAGCTCTGCCGTCCATTCTGTAATGCTGACATGGTGAAGCGGCACGGCTTTCCGTTCGTCCCAATTGCCGAGCGCATCGGTGTTTCCCGTCACGAACCATCTCTTGCCGCTTGCCACAGGGGGTGCATAAAGCAGCAGAAGATGTCGGGCGGAGAGAATGGGGTGTGCCGACTCGTTGCTCGAAGAGGTAAAAAGGAGGGTGGGGGAGAACGGTGCGCGGTGGAACACTTCGGGTACTTCCGTTTCGGTCCACACGTCTACGAAATGGCGTGAGAGCGTGGTGTCGAGATAAAACAGTCGCCAGGAGTTCTTCTCTTCCCGCAGCGTTTCTCCGCGGTCGTTCACCACGGCATAGCGGTGACGGAGGGTGAGGGCTTCATCGGGTACGTCAAGTTGCGTTTCCCAATGCTCGCCGTCGGTTGTGGTGAGAACGGTTTGCCCGAACGCATTGCCTCCGAGCGAATATTTCAGGGCAATCTGTTCGCCCCATTGGGTATGATAAGTGATTGAAAAGTGCAGGTGTTTCATGGTCGTTTGTTGCGGATTGGATTGGAGCGTCACTGGCATGAATAAAGCGCAGCGAATGCAGGCGAACGATGGGGGGCGAGCTCTCCTGAGCTCGCTTGCGCGAGTAAGGCATTCTTATATTCCATTAATGCGAAGTCTGGAGACTTCGCCCCCATCGCTCGAAGGCGCTTCAAAATTAAAAATATTTTACCACACAAGGTATATGCGCTGATAGAAAAAGAAAGCAACGAAGCATTACTTTGTTCTTATTGTCGGTTTTGAAGCTGTCGGGAATGCTTGTATGGAAGGCCGGAATAAATGTAAAGAGAACGTTAATTAACAATTCAAGGGCAGATGGTATGCACCGCAAAACGCATACTTGAAATTGCAAGGCTTGGAATTTTTACGGCATGCCTTGGAGTTTGAATTGTTGGCTTTGGAATTTTTGCGGGAATGGGGCTGGAAATGGTTTGATGGGTAAGGAGTACAAGCGGAATACAGCAGAATATCTAAACGCTTGCTCATTTTTACGATTATAATTCAATATAAACGCATCACGTCAGTGTGATATTTTCAATCAAAGCAGAACGTGTAAGAATAAGGCGATTCTCAAAGAGCAGAGATTGTTCTAAAAGGTAGAAGTCCTTTGCTTTAATTTTTTTGTCCATGCGCTTTTGACTTCATTGCCCAGTTTGTTTGTCGTGTAAAGCGCGACGATTCAATCGTCGCCTCCATATGCGGTGGATGGGCCGCGTATGCGAAGTCTGGAGACTTCTCCCCCATCGCTCGTTACCCATCGTTCGCCCTATTAGCTCTCCTCTAATATTCATTTCCTTGTCATTTTGCCACAAAAATACGCTTAAAATCCCGCCACATTTCTTTGTTCAAGCCCATGCCTTGCATTAACTTTGCAAGTCGTTTGCAAGCGCAAGGTGTGCACTTGCAACATTGACAAAACGAACTGCACAACCCTAACAACTCTATCAAATATGATTTCTGACGACTTCAAGAAATTTGCCGCATCGCGCACCGGAATCAGTTCCATGGTGCTCGACGATGTCATCAAAAGCCAGAACCAGTATCTCAACCCCTATATCCTGGAGGAGCGCCAGCTCAACGTAACCCAGATGGACGTGTTCTCGCGCCTGATGATGGACCGCATCATCTTCCTCGGCACGCAGATTGACGACTACACCGCCAACACGCTCCAGGCACAGCTCCTCTACCTCGATTCCACCGACCCCGGCAAGGACATCTCCATCTATGTAAACTCACCGGGCGGCTCCGTATATGCCGGACTCGGCATCTACGACACCATGCAGTTTATCCAAAGCGACGTAGCTACCATCTGCACCGGCATGGCAGCCTCCATGGCAGCCGTACTCCTCGTGGCAGGCACGGAAGGCAAGCGTTCCGCACTTCCCCATTCGCGCGTGATGATCCACCAGCCGATGGGCGGCGCACAGGGCCAGGCTTCCGACATTGAAATCACCGCGCGTGAAATCCAGAAGCTCAAGAAGGAACTCTACACAATCATCGCAGACCACTCACACACCGACTTCGACAAAGTGTGGGCCGACTCCGACCGCGACTACTGGATGACCGCCACCGAAGCCAAGGAATACGGCATGATTGACCGCATCTACGAATCGAAACACAAAACCAAGGAGTAATCCACATCTATGGCAAGCAACAAGAAAAAGTGCTCATTCTGCGGACGTACGGAAGACGAAGTGAGCATCATGCTCACCGGCATCAACGGATACATCTGTGCCGACTGCGTGATGAGCGCTTACAAAGTAATAGAGGAATACCTGCCCGGCGAACTCGCCAACAGCGGAAAGAAAAGCGCCAAGCAGGACAACGTGGACCTCACCACCGTACCCAAACCCAAGGACATCAAAGCCTATCTCGACCAATATATAATAGGACAGGACGACGCCAAGCGCTATCTCTCCGTAGCCGTCTACAACCACTACAAGCGTCTTTCGCAACAGAACGTTACGGGCGCACGCAAGAAGACCGACGACAAGGTGGAGATTGAAAAGTCGAACATCATCATGGTCGGCTCCACCGGTACAGGCAAAACTCTCCTTGCCCGCACCATTGCCCGTCTGCTCGACGTGCCCTTCACCATCGTCGACGCCACCGTGTTCACCGAAGCCGGCTACGTGGGCGAGGACATCGAAAGCATTCTCTCCCGTCTGCTCCAGGTGGCCGACTACGACGTGAAGCGCGCCGAACGCGGCATCGTGTTCATCGACGAAATAGACAAGATTGCCCGCAAGTCCGACAACCCCTCCATCACGCGCGACGTCAGCGGCGAAGGCGTACAGCAGGGTCTGCTCAAGATGCTCGAAGGTTCCATGGTGAACGTACCGCCCAAGGGTGGCCGCAAGCACCCCGACCAGGACTACATCCATGTGGACACCCGCAACATTCTCTTCATCTGCGGCGGCGCATTCGACGGCATTGAAAAGAAGATTGCCCAGCGCTTGAACACCCACACCGTTGGTTTCGACTCTGTGCAGAACGCCAAGCGACTCGACCCGGGCAACCTTATGCAGTACGTAGAACCGCAGGACCTCAAGAGCTTCGGTCTCATCCCCGAAATCATCGGCCGTCTGCCGGTGCTCACCTACCTCAAGCCGCTCGACCGCGAAGCCTTGCGCAACATTCTCACCGAACCCAAGAACTCCATCATCAAGCAGTACACCGAACTCTTCAAGATGGACGGCGTGAAGCTCACGTTCGACAACGAGGCGCTCGAATATATCGTGGACAAGGCCGTAGAGTACAAACTCGGAGCCCGCGGTCTGCGTTCCATTGTGGAAACCATCATGATGGACGCAATGTTTGAAGTTCCCTCATCCGAACAGAAGACGTTCAAGGTGACGCGCGACTACGCCAAGACTCAGCTCGAGAAAAGCGACCGCCTGAAATAAACTATGGGGGCGAGCTCTCCTGAACTCGCATGCGCGAACAAGTACCAAACTGCATACAACGTTTGCGCAAATTCGGTACAGCTTGCCCCCATGAAACCATTGCATTAGGGCGTCACTCCCCTCAGATCAACCAATCCCAACACAAACAAAACCGTCACAGAAAAGAAATTCGCAAGCCCCCAAAGCCACAAACAACAAAAAATGTCTGCACCGCAGGCATTTTTTTCGCCAAAGCACATTGCGGGTAACACGTTTTTGTTATATCTTTGCTTTAGTGAAAGGATAAAAACGAACGCAAATCGCACCGTCAGACGTCCTCTCCAACCCAAGAAACAAAACGTAGAACCTGATAAGCCTAAGCACCGGAAAAGCTATGGAGGATAATATCAATCTGAAAAACGAACTCAAGAAACATTTTGGATTCGACACATTCAAAATGAACCAGGAGGCCATCATACGCAGCCTTCTGGATGGGAACGACGTATTCGTGCTCATGCCCACAGGCGGAGGAAAGTCGCTGTGCTACCAGCTCCCCGCCCTCATAATGGAAGGCACGGCCATCGTCATATCGCCCCTCATTGCGCTCATGAAAAATCAGGTTGACATGATGCGACACCAAAGCCAGGAAGACGGCATAGCCCATTTCATCAACTCCTCGCTCACCCGCAACCAGATAGAGAACGTGAAGTCCGACGTGCGTCGTGGCATCACCAAACTTCTCTATGTCGCCCCCGAGCAGCTTACGAAGGAAGCCAACGTGGAATTTCTCCGCAGCGTGAAGATTTCCTTCTACGCCGTAGACGAAGCACACTGCATCTCGGAGTGGGGACACGATTTCCGGCCCGAATACCGGCGCATACGCCCTCTCATCACAGAGATTGGCACAGCCCCCATCATAGCCCTCACCGCCACCGCTACCGAAAAGGTGCGTGCCGACATCAAGAAGAATCTCGGCATGGTGGACTGCCACGAATACAAAAGCTCGTTCAACCGTCCGAACCTCTACTACGAAATCCGTCCCAAGACGAAAGACGTGGACAAGGACGTCATCAAGTTCGTAAAGCAACACCCCGGATGCTCCGGCATCATCTACTGTCTGAGCCGCAAAAGGGTGGAAGAACTGACCGAGATATTGCGTACCAACGACATCAAGGCGCAGGCCTACCATGCCGGTATGGACGGACAGAGCCGTTCGAAAGCTCAGGACGATTTCCTCATGGAACGCGTGGACATCATAGTGGCCACCATCGCCTTCGGCATGGGCATAGACAAGCCCGACGTGAGGTTCGTCATCCACTACGAC
>CAVCAV010000121.1:0-8663 GCA_963600165.1 Christensenella sp. UBA1685
GCGCCGATGGTACTGCACACCCGCGGGAGAGTAGGTCGCCGCCAACTTTTACATTCAGGTTTCCTTAGAGCTCTGGCTCTTGGGAAACCTTTTGTTTTACCCGTTGGAAAACTTTCTTACTATTTGGCCTTCAACGTCTGTGGATTGACCATGGTGCGCATGCCCAGTGCTACGGCTTCGCCGCAGATGGCCATTTCGCCCAGGCGGTAATGGCGCGTGTTTTGAACTTTGTCAACGATGGTGTCGCTGGCTATAGAAGCCGTTTGCAAGAGTTTGCTGCGCATTTCCCAGTCGCCCAACCAAGTGGCTGCGCCCATGGCAAAGACAGTGCCCGACGGGCTTAGGCCGAACAGAATAGGGCCGGCATCTACGTCGAAGGATAACATGGGCGATTGGTCGAGATATTCTCGAATACCAAAAACGGGAGAATGCTTCGTGAAATGCTTTTTGAGCAATTCGTATTGGCTGCGTACAAAGGCTTCGTCGGCGCAGCATGCCAAGAGCGAACAGTTCAGTGCTGTAAACGATCCGCGCATAGTTTTGCCTGGCTTGCGAAGCTTTCGGGTGAGCGTAGAGGCAAGCAGTCCCGTTTCTTCGTTGAGCCACGTAGTCCGTGCCTTCTCCATCCAGTCGCCAAGCGTGACGCTGTACTCTCCGCTGCCGTAAAGCAGTTCGTAGTTGTGAAGTGCTACGATGGTGTAGAGCATGTCCGGCAGGAATATCGGCGTGCTGGGGAAGGAACGCAGATTGAGGTCGGGGCTTGCAAGCATGTTGCGGTGGAGCGACTGGCAGCACACTTCGAGCAACTGGTCGAAACGGCCGTCGCCTCCGGCAAACTTGTAGTGCGTAATGACCCATGCCAACAGGCTTAGGTAGGTCATGTGGTCGTTGGGGCCATCTATGCCGTCCATTGCGTCTTCTTTCCACTTCATGGTGTCGTAGCGACGGATGTCCGGCGTGTTGGTGAGCTCTATGAGACTCTCAATGTAGGGCAACATTTCAGCCTTGAGGTCTGGATAGATAAGGCTGATGTTGGCAAGGGCCACGGCGGTGTAGCAACATGAGTAGATAGCCCACTGGCCGCCGTAGAAGCGCCCGAGTTCTTTGGGCATCTTCTTTATCAGCGTTTGGGGAGGGACAATCACTTCCTGGCAAAGCCAGCGTGCACGGCCGACCAATTCGTTCCTTTCTCTCTCCCAAGGTTCGCTGCAGTCAACCTTGGTGTAACTGCTCTTTATGAGGTTTATGGGAAGGTCGGCTGCCAGTTTTGCAAAAGTGAGAAGTTCCATAGGGTGGGGTATGTTACATTTATTGCTCATGCGACGTCGGGAGACGTCGCCCCCATCGTTCGCCCCCATAGGCTACCGCTTGTTTACGGGGATGATGAATTCGCTGGGCGACATTTTGTAGAGGTTGCCGAACCAGTTGTAGTTTTCTGCGTAGACGTGCGAACCGAGGGTGTGGCGGTAGAGATATTCGTAGAGGTCCTTGAACGTCTGGTTGGGATTTTCGGTGAGCGTGGTGACGAGGTTGTTGGTGTAGCGGTCGCTCATCCACACGGCCATTTCGGCGGAGTGGAAGTCGGCAAAGGAGTTTTCGTTGCCGCTGGCGCTGGCTATGGCCAACATGCCCGGGAGGTTGGACGTCTGCTGCGCCATGTTGCGCGAGTAGCAGGGCTCGAGGAGCAGGAGCATCTTGCGGTAGCGCTCTTCGTTGCGCATGGTCTGGAGCACGTTGCGGAAGTCTTCCTCCGAGAGCATCTGGTTGCCGTTGCGCCATACGAAGCCGTTGGCGCGGAACTTGGCGCCCTTGAGGCATCCGTGGCCGCTCCAGAAGAGCAGCACGTTGGAGTGGGCGTCGGTCTCGAGCACCTTGGGGAGGTGCGAACTCTTCTTTCCGAGCAGAATGTTGCTGATGTCGGCAACGTTGAGTGTGTCGGAGTTGTAGTCTATGACAGCCGTCTTGTAGAGGTCGGGCGAGTCGGTCGATGTGCGCACCTCACCGGGGAAACTGTTGTAGCTGTTGTTGGCAATGTCGTCGGAGAGAATGAGGATGATGTGGTCGTCGTCCCATCCGTTGCGCTTGAGCAGCTGGTACACGTTGAGCACGTCGGCCTGGTGGCGGTAGTTTTTCCATTCGTTCGACCCCTGTACAAGCACGGCCCACTGGTCCTTCAGCGGCTCGTAGGCAATGTCCACGTCGATGTTGTTGATCTCCTGCTGCACGGTGGCGTTCCATTTCCACGAAGCAAGGGTGGAGGTTGTGCGGCCGTTGCCTTCGGTGCTGCAGAAGTCTATGGTGACGAACTTGCCGTCGTAGACCATCCAGTGCACGTAGGTGCTCTGCACGATGCTCGTGCACGACTCGCTGTCGAAGCGCAGCACGCCGCTGGCGCCCATGAGCTTCACGCGCTTGTCTTTTTTGAGGAGAAGAATGAGCGAACGCAGACCGAGCTCGTTCCAGATGGGGTATTCGTCGTCGCCCACGGAAGTGATGTCGCGAATGAGGTCGTTGGTGTCCGCAGTGCCTCCGGTGTAGTTTTTGGCAAAAGCCGTAAGACCCGAAAGCAGGATGGCGTCGTAGACCTGGGCTTCGGCCCCTGCCGGCGCATAGCCGAAGCGTTCTTCATAGGCAATCTGGAAGCCGGTGGTAGGGTCGGCATAGGGCGCTACGCCTTCAGCTCCCTCGGCCATGTCGCCCAGTTCGAGCAGCGACTGCGAGAGAGCGCCGTTGGTGAAGAGGATGCGCGGCGTTTCCTCTTTTGACTCCTGTTTGAGTTTGAGAACTGTTTTGGCCTCGTCCACCGTTTCTGCGGCGCAGATGATGCAGTCTACGCCCGACTCGAGCGCGTCCTTGGCCTGTTGGGCCAGGTTGTCGGAGGTGTATTGGTACGTGTAGTCGGGTGCGAGGGTGAGGTCCATATCGTTGGCGTGGAAGGGCACCCAGTCGTAAAACGTTTTTCCGTAGTCGGTGTCGGGGGCGAGGAGCGCCAACGATTCAGCTCCGCCTTCCCATGCTTTTGCCACCACCACGGCGCTCTGGCTCACGTCCGTTTCGGAAAGCGACCAGAGAAAGGGATGTTCTGCGCGGTCGCCCGACTTGGTGACGGAATAGCGGCGTATGATTTCCTCGCTCGTGGCGGCGGGCACGATGAGCGGCTTGTTCTTTTTGTAACAGGCACGCGCCATGATGTCGACGTTCTTGTTGTGGAGCGGACCCACGATGAGGAGCAGGTCGCTGCGGTTGGCGAGCTTCGTGGCAAGTTCGGACATCGGTGCCGTGTCCTCGTCGTACCATTCCACGTCGAGGTCCACGAGTGAGGTGTCGCCCGTTTCCGCCACGAGTTTTTCGGCCGTACGCATGTTTTCGAGCGCCCAGTTGACCGTCTGCTCCATGCGGTTGCGGTAGTCGCCTTCGCCGTTGATGGGCAGCACCACGGCAATTTTGTATTTTGTGGTCTTTACTTTCGACACGTGTACGATGGTGTCGGCTCCCTCTTTGCAGGAAGTGAACGAGCCGAAGAGGGCCACGAGCAGTGCCAGGACGAGGAGGGTATGTTTACTTCTTTTCATAGTAGGCTTTTTCTTTTTCAATGCATTCCTGATGGTACTTCATGGCTATGGGGTAGAGTTCGAAGTAGAACGAACTTGGATAGACGAGTTCCGTGTAGCCCGAGTCGAGTCCGTAGTCCTGGTGGTGGGGAAGGGTTTCGCCTGCGGCCCATCGGGTCACGTAGTCCTGTACCACCTGGTCGATGTGTTTCACCACGGAGAAAGGCACGCGTGAGGAATACTGCTGCATGTCCATGTCCACGCCTATGGTGTAGTAGGAGTCGGGATGTTCGCGGTTGTAGCGGTAGAAGCCCTGTGCCGTGCCTCCGCAGATGGGGAGGATAAGTTTGGTATGTGTCAGATAGTAGCTCATTTTATAGGCTACGTCTGCCTGGGTGTATCCGCCGTCTTTGTCGGAGAAGTAAAACAGCTCTTGGAAGACGGGGCGGACGGCGCCCGACTCGTTGCCGTCGATGATGGCTTGCGTGAACCCTTCCGACATGTCCTGTATGCTACCCTCGTTGGGATTTGCGCAGCATATGAGCACGCTGTCGACGTCCGTCATGCCTTGGCTCACCACCTTTCCGGCTTCGTAGTAGGCGCCGTACTGCAGAATCTTCACGGTGTGTACGGAGAGCGTGGTGTCGCTGCTTTCGCTGAGGAGGAACTGCACGTTGGGCGACTCGGCAATCTGCTCGTTGAACTGGTGGAGCAGACCTTCGAGGTTGTCGTTGGCGATGACCACGAGCGCTTTGCGGTTTTGGGCGTTTTCCTTCATGTAGTCGAGCATGTACTGGAGGGAGAAGGCCATGGTGGCGGTGTCGGTGGGGAGTTCCACCTGCGAGAGGAGCATGTTGCCCTTGTTGGTGGCCTTCACCACGCCGCGGTATACGGCGTCGACATAGCCCAGGTCGCCCATCGAGCCTTTTTTGGAAAGGAAATACACGATGGGGCGGCTGTCGTTGGTCTCGTCGTCGTTGATGTATATGGTGTCGCCGTCCTTGGTGCAGGAGGCGAGCGCCACGGCTGCCGCAAAGAAGAGCAGGAGGTTTCTGATGAGCTTCATTTCGGAATGTTTCTGGAAGAGATTTGTGCGCTGTGCGCGAGTATGTTCGTGCAAAGATACTGAAAAACGCGTTTCTTTTCCGCAAAGGTGTTTCGCAAAAGGAAGAGGAGAGGATATAAAAAATCCAAGACTTGCAATTTTTGTTGCAGATCTTGGATTTTTGGTTTTAAGTGGGGCTATGGGGGCGAAGCTTCGCGAATGTGCAAATGTGCGAATGTGCAAATGTGCAAATGAACTGCGCTGCGTGTGCGCCCTCTATGGAGGCGACGTTTGAAACGTCGCACTCTATACGGCGTTTTGAGGGCGTAAGCGCATGGGGACGAAGTCTCCTGACTTCGCTTGCGCATGTTTGTCAAATGAACATGTTTTTCGTGTAGAGTGCGACGTTTCAAACGTCGCCTCCATAGATGGTGCGAATCGCCGTGCAGAGCGCGAAGTCGGGAGACTTCGCCCCCATCGTTCGCCCCCATGCGCTACGCGTTCATGGGGATTACTTGATTACCTTCTTGCCGTCGACGATGCTTACCATGCCTTTTGCGGGCTGGGCGATGCGTCGGCCGCTGAGGTCGTAGACGCTGCCTTTTGCCGTGGTGGACACGGTGGTCTGCGGCTTGCGGATGGCGGTGACGGGAAAGTCGAAGTTGCCGTTGTCGACGCCTTCAAAGACGAAGACGGTGGAGGCGGGGAGGGTGAGGGTGATTTCGTCGTCGATGTTGACGGGCGTGTTCACTTCCACTCCCTGCAGACCGCTGGTGCCGCCGATCACCTGGTCGTCAAACGAGCTGGTGAGCGTAATGGTGGTCTTGATGTAGGCGGGGATGTCAAACACTTCGCGGAGCGTGGTGGTGAGCGTACGTTTCTTCACGTCGGGGTTGCGGAGCGTGAGGGTGGCCTTCTTGCCGTTCCATGAGGCCCATCCGTAGACGTTGACCTTGGAGCCGTCCCAGGGATTGCCGCCCACCCAGTGGATGTCGGGGAGCACGTCGGCGTTGCGCTGCTGCCAGTCCATGCAGTCGGCAAGTTCTTTCCAGAGCATGCCGGACTCTCCCTTGGCGTTCTTTATGCCGTCCATGAGGCTGTAGTCGGTGTAGAGTTCCACCATGCCCGAACCGCATCCGAAGGCGCAGCGCATTTCGCGAACCACGCCCTTGTAGCTCATGTCGTTGGGCGTGTAGGGCTTTCCGTTGTTGGAGAGGATGAGTCCGTGCGTCATGAGCGTGTTGATGGGGCAGAGGGGCGAACCTTGGGTGAAGATTTTGTAGACCATGTAGTCGCGGTAGGTGATCCACTGCTCGCGGTCGGTGCCGGTGTTGCCGATTTTGCTGCAGTCGGCGTCCTGGCGCCAAACGGCGTCGGTGTAGTGGAACCAGAAGGGCGAAGCCCATGTGCCCACGGTGGTGTTGTAGAAGATGTCCTCGCGCTTCTTGCGCACGTCCTTCTCGATGTCGATGATGGCTTCGGCGTTTTCAATGCCGGTGTCGCCCGAGTCGGGACCGTAGGCCGTGCCCTGTGCGCTGATGCCGTCGAACTTGAAGAAGCGGAAGTCGTACTTGTCAATCATGTCGGTGCAGCACTTCACGAAGTAGTCGCGGTAGGTCTGGTTGCTGAGCTGCATGCCGCCGCGGCTGCTCCAGTAGTTGCGTCGGTAGGTACCGCTGCCGCCGTATCCGCCCACGGGGCCGAGCCATGCGCCGATGCCTGCGCCCATGCTTTGGGCGAGGTTGTTCTCCACGGTGAAGCCTTCGGGGAAGTTGGAGTTGAAGGTCCATGTGCCGTAGGCGTCCCATCCGTCGTCCCAAACGAAGGCATAGGGAGCCTTGTTGTAGACGTCGAAGAACTTCTCCTTCCAGTGCTTCACCACGTCCTGACACTGTGTGGTGGTCATGTTGCCGGAGTAGTCGCCCTTGGTGTTGTCGGGGTCGGACGCGTCGTAAACGCCGCCGTTGCCCTTGGCGTTGTTGCGGTCAATGTTGAGTTCGTACCACGAGATGTAAACGGGGAGTGCACGCCAGGGCACTGCACGTTCGCGCTCGCTGTAGCTGAGGAACGAGCGGCGCTGCTGGCCGGGAGCCACGAGGCCGACCACCGAACTTACTTCCCACGTCTTGCCCTGTGCGAGCGTGGTGTTGCGGCGCCAGTAGCCCTTCATGGGTATTTCGGTGGGCGCTGCGAGGTGAAGGGTGTCGATGACGGAATAGAAGAGTGTGATTTTGCCCGATGAAGAGGTCGGCTCCGTGCTGTTCTCCACCATGAAGCGGAGCGTGTAGTCGCCGGCTGCGGGCACCTTGAAGGAGTATTCGTTGTTTTCCTTCTGGAAACCCGAATAGCCGCTGTGGTAGTCGCCCACCACCACGCTGTTGCTGGCGTCGAGGAGGTCTACGCCCACCATGTTGAGGCGGTTGTTGCCGCTGGAGTAGATGAAGGTGGACTTGAGCGTGCCGCCGGCTTCGTCGAAGTGTACGTTCATGGTCTTTGCCACGACGTTGGGGTAGGCGAGGTCGAGTTCCTTCACCTTGTAGGGAATGTCGTCGGACTCTACCACGGTCCAGCTGCTGGCGTTCCAGCTTTCAGTATTTTCGGTGTCGCTCTCAAGCGTGGTGGCGCCGTCGGTAGTGGTGGCGCGGAGTGCGGGTGCACCTTTGACAACGGGCGAACTTACCTTGGTGGTTTCGCCCGAAACGAGGTCGTAGATGACTACGGGCACGCTGATCTTCTTGTTGAACGCGATGGTACCCGACGAGGTGAGCGTTTCGGTGCGCGTTTCGCAGAAGTAGCGGAGCAGGTAGGTGCCGGCCTTCTCGAGGTTGAGGGTGTAGGAGTTTTTGTTCTTCTGCGAACCGGTGAAGCCGTAGTGGTAGTCGGAAGCCACCACGTTGCCTTCGGTGTCGACGGCGTCGACGCCCACAATGTCGAGGCGGTGGGTGCCGCTGGCGTAGGTGAAGGTTATTTTGTTGGCTCCGGCTTCGCGGAAGGTCACGTAGCCGCGAGCGCCGACCACCTCAGAGGCGGTGATGGGCTGCTTCTGCACGTTGACGGCGAGCAGGCCCTCGGGCGTTTCTTCGCCGGGCGACCAGTTGAAGCTTTCGGGCGTCCAGCTCTTGGGGGTGAAGTTGGCTATTTCGTCGCCGGCCGTTTCTACGGAGTTGACGCCCATGGGCGTTTCCAGTCCGGCGAAAATCTTGTCGCTGGCGAGGAGTGCACCGCGCGTGTTGCCCACGACAACGGGGGCCGACTGTGCTCCCTGGCTGTCTACGGTGTAGATCATCGGGGTGAGCGACTGCATGGCCTGGTCGGCGTCGGCAGTGATTTCGAGGGTGGTGCGGAGGTAGTGCGAACCGTCGCGGAGCACGGCGTGCCACGTGACGTTGAGTTTGTCTTTCTTGAATACGGCCTTGATGGCTTTACCGTCGAAGCGGTCGGAGCCTTTCACGGCGTCGGCATTGCCCGTGAGCGTTTCTTCTTCCACGCTCTGGAGCTGCATTTCGCTCGAGGTGAAGGCGGTGCCGTCGCCGAGCACCACCTTGAAGAGGGGCGAACCGGCTTTGAGGTTCATCTCCTCGCAGCCGCCGAAGACGAGCGTTGAGCCGTCTTTCACGAACTTTGCGGTGAGGAGGTTGTTTTGCAGCGTGTATTCCGTTTCGCTGCTGGAAAGTTTGGCCACTCCGGCCTGCTTTTCCTGCGGGAACACGACTTTTTGGGCCACGATGCCCTGACCGCCGCCGAGAATGAAGCAGCACACGGCTGCGCCCATCCATTTTTTTAGACTTTCATCCATAGTATGATTCAAAATTTGTTTTTGCAATGCGAATAGATAGGTGTAGTGGTTCTCTGCCCCAAGGAGGGGCTAAACGTATGTTGCAAAAATAGGTAAAATTCTTTTCTCTCCAAAAAATCGGTGTCGTGTTTTCGTTTGGTGGGGGAATATAAAGGTGCGCCTGCGCGCGTGCGCGCGTATACATCGAAGTTCGTGCAAACTGCTGTCATCCTTCAGCGCGCGTTTTGCGCCCTCTATGGAGGCGACGTTTGAAACGTCGCGCTCTACACGG
>CAVCAV010000122.1:0-8530 GCA_963600165.1 Christensenella sp. UBA1685
TAACCTGAGTTCGGGATAAGAAAAGCGGTTTAAAAGTTGGTAATCTCGATAACTTTTAGTACCTTTATATGGTGTTAATCAAATAGTTATAAAACTAAAGGACACTATAGTTATGGAGATTACCAAGGACAAAATTACTGAAATTTTCTGTGTTGTCGATGACTTTTGCAAGGAATACGACAAAGAAATAGCCCGTATGGCCATTTGTGAATCCGACGGGCACAAGCACCGTAGACGTGCATGGGGTATGAGCCGTTCGGAAATTATGACCATCCTCATCTGTTTTCACTTCAACACATTTCGCAACTTCAAGCATTATTACCTCTTCTATGTCAAGGGGCATTTATGCGATTTGTTCCCAAGACAACTTTCATACAACCGCTTTGTCGAACTTGAGTCCAGAGTCGCAATTGAGATGGCGATGTTCCTTCAGCTGTTCTGTTTTGGAAGATGCACAGGCATAAGTTTCATTGACAGCACGTGTGTTCCCGTATGCCATAACAAGCGTATAAAAAGGAATAAGGTGTTTAAAGGGTATGCCGAGGTGGGTAAAAGCACCATGGGGTGGTATTTTGGTTTTAAGCTGCACCTCATATGCAATGAGAGGGGCGAGTTGCTTAACGCCATGCTCACGAGGGCAAATGTTGACGATAGAAGCCCTGATGTTTTCAATAGATTGAGCAACAATGTGTTCGGGAAGTTGTTTGCGGACAAAGGATATATATCACAAGGCTTGTTCGATAGGCTTTTCAATGATGGCATTGAAATTGTAACAGGTCTGAGGTGCAATATGAAAAATAGGCTCATGCCACTATACGACAAGATACTATTGCGCAAGAGGTCTGTCATTGAGACCATCAACGACGAACTTAAAAATGTCGCACAACTTGTGCACTCAAGACACCGCAGCGTGTTCAATTTTGCCATGAATGTTCTTTCGGTTCTGATAGCGTACAGTTTCTTCGAAAAGAAGCCATCCATCAACATTGATTACAGCATAGAGTCCGTAGACGGACGACTTGTCGTCATTCAGTAAACACGCTCGCACCTCCAAAATATCTCTTGACACCTTTCAATGTCCATTCAAATTGTTTGGATGGCAAGGGCGGCATGTGCCTACTGAATATCTATAAATGCCCAAATTGAAAACACGGCTTATCCCGAACTCAGGTTAACAGGTTTCAACGTATGGAATAAGGAGGTAAACTTATGAATACACAAGAAGCAAAGAACCAAGCCGTATTGTCCAATCAAGGCGACATGACTTCATTCAGATATGCCGACTACAACATTCGTTTTCGCACCCCAAGCATATTGAATCAAGCAAGAACAATTATACTTGCTTCCAAATTTTGTCACTTGTGACACTTTTCGGAAGTGTGTATCGCTGAAAACCAATGAAAGACGAGGCGACTTTTGAGGCGATTATTTACCCAAATCTATTCTTTTTGCAGCGATTTGGGTAAATAATCGCACGTTTTTTCGGGCTTTCCGCAACAGAAACCACTAACTTTGCAACATTAACAGACAACGTTACGAGCATGATGAATAAACTTGTTGGCAGAGAGCGAGAGTGTCAGGAACTCAAAAGGGTTATGGAGTCCGACCGCTCTGAGTTTGTAATAGTATATGGGCGGCGAAGAGTCGGAAAGACTTTTCTTGTCGACCAGTATTACCAAGGGCACTACGACTTTACGTTTGTTGGAGGGCATAACCTTTCGCGTCAAAGACAGCTTGCGGGTTTCGCACGTGCTTTGAAAAAAGCCTCAGGTGTAAAACCTGACAAATTTGCCGATTGGTTCGATGCCTTTGATGCACTTGAAGAATACCTTGAATCGCTTGATGCAAACAAGAAGAAGGTGATTTTTATAGATGAGATGCCCTGGATCGACACTCAGAAGTCCGACTTTGTTGCTGCATTGGAAAACTTTTGGAACGGTTGGGCCGCCCGCCGCAGTGATATTGTGTTTATTGCGAGCGGCTCGGCTACTTCATGGATGGTAGACAATCTCATTGAAAACCAAGGCGGACTGCATGCCCGCATCACAAGCAGCATTTATGTACGGCCTTTTACTTTGCATGAGACGGAACTTTATCTTCAAAGGAAACACTGTAAATGGGACAGATACCAGATATTGCAGTGCTATATGGTGTTTGGCGGTATACCGTTCTATTTAAGCCTCATCAACACAAAAGAAAGCCTTGTACAGAACATAGACCGACTTTTCTTTGCACAAGGAGGCATTATGCGAAGCGAGTTTGATGAATTGTACAATGCCCTGTTCTCAAATGCCGAATTATATATCAATGTCGTAAAAGCACTGGCTGCTCACCATGACGGAATGTCGCGCGATGAAATATCCAAGACTATAGGAGTGACAGGCGGTACGCTCACCCGTGTGCTGACCAACCTTGAGCGATGTGACTTCATCAGCAAAAGTCAGAATTTCGGACATAAGACAAAAGACACCCTCTATCGTTTGGTTGATTTCTACACCTTGTTCTATTACAAGTTCATCATGCAAGATATGTCTGCCGATGAACACTGGTGGAGCCATAACTTTGAGTCGCGTCAAGTGTCGACGTGGCAAGGACTTACATTTGAGATAGTGTGCCTGATGCATACCGGCTGCATAAAACAAGCATTGGGAATCTCTGGTATGGCAACAGAAGTTTCTTCATGGCGCAAAGTGGCAAGCGAAGGACAAAAGGGCGGTCAGATAGACTTGATTATCAAACGTGCCGACCGCATCGTTCATCTCTGTGAAATGAAATTCAGCAAGTCGGAGTACCGTATCACGGAAGCATACGAGCAGCTACTGAGGCAACGATTGGAGCTGTTCCAAAGTACAACCAAAACAAAGTTCTCATTGGTCATCACTTTTGTTACCACCTATGGTGTCGCAGAAGGCTTGCATCATAGTTTGGTACATAGCGAAGTCACCATGAATCAACTTTTCGAGCAACAAAGATGATTTTAGCTTGGGGAGAAAAGGGCACGAAAGGGGAGGATACACAAAAAGGGTATCCGCCAGCTTAATAATAGGGAAATTGAACAGTAATAAAGAGAGAAGAGATGAGATAAGATGAGAAAATTAAGCTAATGGCGAATACCCGAAAAAGTAGAACCCTCACGGGTTGTACGTTGCAAAAATACGCATTCCTCTTGAATATGCGCAGTATCTCCATGAATTTTTTGAAAAAAACGGAAATCCGCACCGAAATTGTAAGTTTCGGCGCGGATTTCTGCTGATTCAGGGGTTACGCGGGCCGATTTCTCAGTCGGAATCGGCGTCGGCCCAGTCGTCGCTGAAGTCGAAAGCGGAGCTCTTTTCGGAAGTGTCGACGTTTTCTTCCGTCACTTCAATGGTTGACGAGCCGGCGAGCGGCCCTTCGCTTTGGAGGGCGAAGGAGCGGAGACGGGGCGCGGTGTATGGTTTTCTGGTTGTATGCATGTGTTTGCGGTGTAGATTATTTCACAATGACTTTTTTGCCGTTCACGATGTAGAGGCCGCCCTTGGCGGGTTTGGCCACCTTGCGGCCGGTGAGGTCGTAGACGGCGGGGGCGGAGGAAGCGTTGACGGCAGCTTCGCCGATGGCGCTTACCGTGCCGCTACCGTGCTCTACGGCGAGCGAACGAACGGAGGAGGAAGTTCCGGCAAGCGGACTGACGTAGCAGCGGAAAGCGGTGACGCGTCCGGCAGCGGTGGTCACGCCCATGGCGGTACCTGCGGCGTTGAGCTTGTAGTGGCCTGCGCCGATGACGGCGTTTTCAAACGAACCGTTGAGGCTGTAGCCGTCGATGGCGGTGCTTTGGGCTTTGGCGGCAAGCGTGGCGTTGGTCTTCACGAGCGTCCAGGAGTCGGTGCCCTCGGGGCAGTAGACGAGGCAGGGCGTGCCGGCTTCGGGAGCGGCAGAGGGTGCTTCGAAGTGGAGCGTCACGGTGCCGTCGGTCTCGGTCAGTGCGGTGAGCGTTTCGAGGCGTGCGCCGGTGCCGAAGTCTTCGGCCGTCACGGCAAAGGGCAGACATACGCTGTTCCAGCCTTCGGTGTTGGCACGCTCGTAGGTGAGCGTCTGGGCGGTGAAGGCGGCGGGTGCATAGTAGTCGGCCTTGTCGGTGAGCACAATGCTATAGGCCGTGGGGTTACTTTCGTCCGTAGCGTCCACCACGTTCTGTGCCTGGGTGAGCGTTTCGGGCAGAGACGTGGCGGCCGTGGTGGGCTGAATGAAAGCCAGGGCGTTGCCTTCGAGTGCGGGAAGGGTGGCCGAGGTGCCGTCGGTGTAGACGGTGTTGCTCTTGTCGGCAGAGAGGGCGTCGGCATGGTAAACCTTCAGCGTGTAGACGGTGGAAGCGGGATTGGGGAGCGCCACATCGGTGCCGTCGGGCTGTGCAGCCTTCACCACCATGGTGGAAAGGTCGCCGCCGAGTTTCTCCACTACGCTCTCGGGGAGCGTGAAGGTGTTGAGGTTGGAGAAGTAGAGGAGGTTACCCTCGCTGTCGTACACCTTATAACCCACTGCGCCGCCGTTGCCCGTCATCGTAACGGTGTTGTCGCTGAGGCTGTAGGTGTAGCCGTCGGCATAGTTGCCTGCGGCATAGTCGGAGTAGGAACCCACGTCACCGCATTTGCCCACAGCGTCTTCGTCGCTGTAGTCGGTGCGGAGCACTTGTGTGCCGTCGGAGTTGTAGAGATAGTTGCCGTCGTGGTCGATGGCGGGCTCGTGCTTGATGTGGTTTTCTATGAAGAGAATGTTGCCCTTGGGCTTGGCGTAGGAGTGCATCTTCTCCAACGCGGCGTCAATCATCTCCTGCGTGTTGTTGGTGTAGTAGTTGGCGTAGTCGCCGATGACGCGCGTTTCGAAGGGTACGAAGAAACCATAGGCCTGGAAGAACTCGCTGAGGTCGTCGCCCGTCACTTCGCAACACTTGAGGGCAAACTTGAGGAAGTCCTCGCTGGCGGGAACGGGACTGCTCTGCGAACCGGTGCTGTGGTTGAGCGGATCCTGACGGAGGGCTTTGAAAAGGGCGCGGCAGAAGTCGGGCTTGTAGCCAGCCACTTCGTAGTAGAGATAGAGCTTGAGGTAGAGCGTGTTGCGGTCCCAAAGGTTGTAGTCGTGCCATGAAGTGCCTGCGGCGTAAAGGCTGGCAATGTCGGAGAACTTGCGTCCGTTGAGGCGCGTGGAGGTTTTGCCGTTGAGGTGAACGATGATCTGCGAGAAGAGGTTGTTGGAAATTTCCGTACAACCTATCATGTTGATCATGCTCTGGTGGTTGTGGCCGTTCTCGTGGGCGGGTCCCCAAAGCGAGCCGCCGCCGGCAGCCATTTTGTCGTAGTCGAGCACTTCGCTGAGCGTAGACTCGTTGTAGTAGGTGCCGTAGGTGGTGGCAAACATATAGTTGTAGGTGACGGAGTAGAATCCGTTCACGTTGTTCCAGCGGTCGTAGTAGTCGTTGATGGCCATTTTTTCGTGGAACACGTCCATCATCCAATCCCAGAAGTCGACAATCTCGCGCATCTTCTCGGGAATGTACTGCTTGGTGAGTTCGCCGTTGAGCTGATAGATGAGGTGGCGTCCCTTCATCATGACGAAACTCTTGCTGAAGAGTCCGTCGCTGACCATTTCCTTCCAGTCGTCGTCGGTGTTGATGCCCTCGCGTGTGGCGTCGAAGTATCCGTCAACGGTGCCGCCTTCGATGTGGACGGGGATGGAGGGATAGTCGGCGAGCGTTTTGGAGTCGTCGTCGAGCGATGTGGTGACGGTGTAGATGAGATAGAGCGCACCGGCCTTGCTTACGGTGAACACGTTGAGGCCCTTGGTGAGCGTGGCCACCTGCGAGCCTTGGCTGTCGGTTTTGCTGACGGAACGTACGGTGAAGGTGGCACCTTCGGGCACGTCGTCGCCCACGAAGATGTAGTGGACTTCACCCGCGTTGGCCCAGATGCCGGTGGGGTTGCTCAGGCTGGTATATTCGTTGCCAATCTTGAGCAGATTGTTCCACGTGCCGGCGTCGGAGTAGGGATCGACGGAGCGTACGCGGAACGTTTTCTCCCACTTGGCCCACGAGTCGTTCTTCACCTTGAGGGCAGTGGTCTGGAGCGTTTCGGAGTCGACGCCGGCGCCGGTGAGGGCGCTCTTGAGCTCATCGTCGGTCATGCTCTTGTAGGTGTCGGCGAGCGTGGTGCACGCAGCGTCGGTGAAGAAGGCGGCGAAGGCGGTGCTGTAGGTGTCCTTCTTGGCGAGTTCGTTCTGCAAGTTGGTGTAGCTGGTTTGTGCGGCGGCTATTTCGTCGTCGGTCATGTCGGAGGGACAGATGCGCCACATGGAGGCCGATGCGGAGGGCGACCATGTGATGAGCTTACCGTTGGAGGAATGGAGGGCGCGGGCGCTGTAGGCGGGGTCGACAAAGGTAAAGTGCGACTCGAAGCGGCTTGCCGTTACGCGTTGCACAAGGTATCCCTTGCCGCTGGTGGAGCTGGCCTCGTCGGTTTGCGAAGCGACTTGCGAATTCCATCCGGCGTAGCCTATATATTGCAGGGTCTGTGCGTTCTGGAGTTGGAAATAGCCTTCGCTGCCGTCCACGGGGATGAGTTTCCACACCTGCGAAGCGTCCTTGGTGCGCTCATCGTCGACGGTGACGTTTTTGCTCTGGTTGTCGGTGATGCAGCCGCCGGTGTAGATGTTGGTGAGTTTCACGTAAGTGGCTTCGGTGGGCAAGGTGGAACGGATGCCGGAAAGCTCGTCGAACGCGGCGCGCACGGCGTCGTCGGTGATGTCGACGTTTTCAAACTCCCAGTCGCTGCCTTCGCCCGCCGTGGCTCCCCACGAAACGACGATGTCGCCCCAGGTCTGGTAATGGATGGCGCCCGAGGTGCTTGCTATGTTTTCGTAGATGTTCACGTAGGCCTCGGCGTCGGCGTTGTCGGCATTGTAGGCAATGTAGAAATCCTTTGCGCTGGTGGAGGCGGTGTTGTAGGAGAGATAGTTGCCGGTCTTGAGGTTGCGGAGGGTGTACTTGCCGTTGTCGGCAGACTCTATGATCCACACCTGGCGGTAGTAGTCGTCGGAGGTGGCGTCCTTTCCGGCCTGGAGAAGGAGGTTGCTGCTCGTGGCGCTGGTCTGGGTGATGTAGTAGCCGTTTGAACGGCGCGTCTTGATGCGGACCTTGCCGTTGGCGAGGGTGGCTTTCAGCGCAGCGTCCTTTTTATAGGCCGCTTGTGCGGTGGCGAGTGCCGTTTGCTGTGCTTCGGTGAGCGTGACGGGACGGAATTTCCAAAGGGAGTTGGCGTCGGACGAACCGTCGTAGAACGTCCAGCTGCACACGCGGCTGGAGGCGCAGTTGAAACCGAGCGTTTCGGTGTCGCGGATGTCAAACTTGTAGGCGTCCGTTACGTGGCTGTTCTGTTCTATGGTGAAGCCGTGGGCGTCGGTGCCAGTCTTGTAGGTGGCGTCTTTCGTGGCAGACTGCACGTAGTTGCCGGTCAGAAGGTTCAGAAGGGCCACGGTGCCGTCGGTTTGGCTGACGAGTTTCCAGTACTGGCCGAAGGAGTTGTCGTTGTCGGAGTTGGTGTAGTCGATGAGCGAGAGGCTGCCGTCTGTTTCGTAAACGGCGAGACTGCTGCTCGTGTTGCTTACAATGCGGTAGACGGTTTCGCCGGCTTCGGGCACGGCTTCACCTTCGGCAAGGAGCGAACTGACTGCCACAAATTTCCATTCGGAGTTGGAAAGGCCGCTGCTGTTGCCGTTGTTGGCGGCCCATCCGCCTATTTTGGACGAGCCGTAGTAGTTGTAGCTTGCTGTGGACGACTCGTCGAGGTAGATGTTCCACCACGAGCCGTCGGTGCCGGTGTTGGTGTTGGCTTTGAGGTACACTTCGCAACTTGTTTCGGAAGTGACGCCCTGGTCGCTGTTTGACGAAAGTCCTTTGAGATAACGCTTGGTGCTGGCGTTCTGCACAGTGTAGTAGCCGGTTTTGCCGCTGACGGCGTTGACAATCCACTGCTGGGCGGTGGACACCTTGAGCGTTTGTCCTTTCAGGGTGCCGCTGTCGTCGTAGAGATAGGGCGCGGAACTTGCCCCGTTGTCAGAGCCTCCGTTGTAGATGAGGTAGGCTGTGCCGTCGGTGAACGAGGCCACACCCGTTTGGGCCGAAGCGCTCACGGCAGCGAGCGCACCGATGCACACAAGGGCGAGACACGTACACAAATGGCGTAGGAATGTGTGTTTCATATGTTGTGTATTTGTTAGATTAAAGAGAATTTAGGTTTTCTATGGGCGAATTTAGGGAAAACGTGGAAATATGGGGAGTTGCACGCCTAAAAAATTCATAGACAGGTGTTTTGTGGTTATGAAAGGAGTGTGATATTAAAAACAGAAATTGTGCGGGGAGCGGCCTGAAAGGCCAGCACAACAACCGCATAAGCATTTTTCTTGGCGCATGTGGTGGGCTTTCAGCCCGCGGAGATAGGTGGGGCTTTTAACCCAGGCCGCGTCACTTCGTGCCGTGACCTGGGCTTACGAGTGGTGGCCT
>CAVCAV010000123.1:0-8443 GCA_963600165.1 Christensenella sp. UBA1685
GCGAAGTCAGGAGACTTCGCCCCCATGCGCTACGCCCCCATATGGGGCAGAAGGCCTACCTCATTTGCACATTTGCATATCTGCACATTTGTACATTCGCAAAGCGCCCCCATCGTTCGCTGAAGGCTGACAGCAGTTTGCACAAACTTCGGTGTATGCGCGCGCGTATTATGCGCGCGTGCGAGCATTGTGTCACCGCTCCACAATCTGGCCGTTGGCGGTGATGCCACGGGCGGAGATGTCGAGGTGCTGCTCCACGCGGGCATTGGTGAAGAACACCACGTTGGCCTTGCCGTCCTTGCCCGTCGTCACCGACGGGTTCCAGTAGAGCGTGCGGCGCACGTCGCGGGAGGTGGGGGTGTCGAAGCCGCGGTAGTTGCGGTTGTAGAACGTTTCGCCGGCCGTGTAGCCGTGCACCACGCGGCGCTCAATGCCTTTCTTCTCCCTGCGCGCCTTGTAGCGGAAGAGGTCGGGAATTTCGTAGAGGAAGAGCGAATATTTCGTCTTGCTGCGGTTCACGTCGCTCCCCGAGAGGGCGTCTTCGCGCAGGTTGCTCTTCACTACGGCTGCCGACTTTATTTCGTCGGCCATGAGGTTCATGTACATTTCAGGATAGTTGCGGCACATTTCCTCGAAGTCGGAGTTGTTGATGTACACCTTCATGTCGTGGCCGTTCATCGTCACTATCGAGGGCACGGTCTGTTGCGTGTTGTCGTTGCCAAGGCTTTCCTGGTAGATGCGCGAGTTGGCGCTCTTCTGTCCCGCTAGTTCCGCCGAGAGCGATTCGTAGGTTGCCTCTTCGCCCGTCTCCGTGTCTGTGGCGTTTCCGCTGTTGTCTATGCCCTCCACGCCGTTGTAGACCGCCGTGTAGTCGCCGTCGAGGTGCGCCGTCTCCTTGTCGAGAATCCGAATGAAGTCCCAGATGAGGCCGGGTTCGTAACCCATGTCCTTGTAGTGCTCCACTTCGCGCTGAATGTTGTAGAACTTCGAGGCGCGCGCCATGCCGTGGCTTTCGCCGCCGTTGAACGTGTAGCGGTTGCCGGTGAAACCGCGGTATTTGTTTTTGTGTATCACCTTCGCTTCGCCGAGCAGCGTGGCCTTCACGCGCGGCAGCGTGTCCGTCCACTCGAAAGTCTCGGGCTTCTGCTGCGGATGCGACGGGTCGTCGGGCGAATAGAGCGAGAGGTCGAGCTCCGGACCGCGGAACGTGCGCGGACGCGGCGAGAACCAGCGGTCGAGCATGAGCCGTCCCCAGTGGCGCTTGCCGTCGTCGTCGCGGGCGGTGAAGAGCGCGTGGTAGTCGCCCTCGTAGTAGGCATTGGTCTGGAAGGCGAAGTTGCCGTCGTTGTCGGTCTGTGCCGTGCCTTCGTAGCTGCCGCCGTTGAGCGAATACATCTTCAGCGAAAGCGTGTAGCCCGCCTGTGGCGTGCGTTTCTTGTTGTCCTTGTAGAGCGAACCGCGCAGGATGAGGCGTTCCTCAATGGGTTGCTTGAGGTTGAACGGTTGGGCCTCGCACATCACGTTGAAAGGCGTGGCGCGCCAGCCCTGCACCATGAGCAAAAGGTCGAGCATGCGGCGGTGTGCGGCATCGTCCTTCTGAAAATAGGCCACGGGGTTGGCAATGTAGCCGCGCACCTCCGAAGCCAGCAGCAGTTCGGCCTCCATGCCGGCATCGCCGTCGGTCACAATGTTTCCCGCATCGTCGCGCACGGCGAGCGAGAAGGTCGTCTGCACGGGAGCGCCGGTAGAGTCGGTCAGCTGCATGTCGAGCACGGCGGGTTCGAACGACGAATAGTCGGCGCGGTTTTGCCGTATGGTGAGTTTCGCACGGCGCTCTTCGCTCGCCTTGGGGCTTGTCCACACGAGCCTCGTGGCACGGCTTGCGCCGTCGGTGCCGTACACCTCTATGCGGCTCACACCGCCGCGCAGCGCCTTTTGCGGCACAAAGCGCTCCACGGTGCCGGGCTGCAGCGAGAGCGTGTCGAAGTAGGTGACGCGCTCGCGGTTGAACACGGCAATGCCCAGCAGGCCCGTGGCGGCGCGGGCGGAGTCGTTGGCCTCAAGCTGCAGCGACAGGCCGTCGTCGGCGCGGCCGGCACGAAGGGCAAAGCCGCTCACGGGGGCGGGTAAGGCATAGCGTTTCGTGGCCGTGCCCACCTGGGCATAGCCGCGTCCGGCGGTGGAGGGAAGTAGCGCCGTGCCGCGTCCGTCGTGTTCGGGGCGGGCGGTGGCGAGGAGTGCGCCCGAGTCGGAGAAGAACTTCACTTCCTCGTCAAGCGCATGGCCGCGTCCGTCGGTCAGTTCGAAGGCAATGCGTTGCGCCACGCCCTTTCCGCGCCATCCGCCTTCGGGGAAGAAGTCGAGGCGCACGTCCTTGGCGTCGGTGAGCGTGTAGGGGCGCGGCGAACCGAGCGAAACGCCCTTGTGGCTTTCGGGAAGGGGAAGTTCGAGGAGTTCGGGGTCGAAATTGCCCGCCGCCACGGCCGACTTGGCCGTCTGCTTCGGGGCAAACACGGCAAACACGCGGGAGAAACAGGCGTTCTCGCCCCAGTTCACCATTTCGCGCGTGAAGGCGCGCACCTCGTAGTAGCCGGCACGTATGGGCAGCGCCAGCTTGAAGCACCCGTCGGCCTGACCGAGCGAGTCGATGGGCAGAATCTGCTGTTCCATGAGCTGGCCGTCGGCATCGAGGAGTTCCACGTAGAGCACTCCGCTCAGCGTGGTGGGGGTATGCGACGAGGCGCGCACCACATAGGCTTTGTACCATATGGTGTCGCCTTCGAGATAGGCCGAATTGTCGAAATGGACGTACACTTTCTCGCGCGGATAACGGTAGTCGAACGTGGCGGCCGACTTGAAGCGCTTGAAAAGTTGTTCAACGTCGTTGCTCCCCGTGCTTTGTGCACAAAGGGGGACGAAGGAAAGAAGGGAAAGGAGGAGTAATAACGTTTTGCGCATAGGTACAGATGTTGGTTTGCCGCGCAATTTAGTCATTTTAAGGTGAGAAAAGCGTGACGATGGAGTTAAAATACCGCATTTTGTCCCCGAAATGCACTTTATGGCCGTTCAAAGGCGAAAACGGAAGGGCAACTCTTGCTTTTACTGCCGTTTTCTGCCTAACTTTGTGGCAAAACAAATTTCTGGAAAAAACAAACAAAACGGCTGCGCCTCTGGTTTGAGAAAACAAAACGTTCAAAACAAATAAAACGGCTGCGCCTCAGGCGAGATGCCCCTCTATGGAGGCGACGTTTAAAACGTCGCGCTCTACACGGCCTGTTTGCCAAGACATGGGGCGCAAGCGCATGGGGCGAACGATGGGGGCGAAGTCTTCCGACTTCGCATCGCCCGCATTTGTACGTCTGGAACGCTACAACGTCACCCCCAGCACCCTAAATCCCCACATTTCTACAATCAAAAAAACACCTTAAACCCCTACTGCATATGCACAAGACAACGATGGCCCTTTTGGCAGGCCTTCTTGCCGCGCCGGCATGGGCTCAGACAGCCCCGCTCGGCGGTTATTTCTACGGACAGATGCCCGCTCCCGGAGGATGGGAGTGGCAAAGCCCCGACTCCGTAGCCTACAACAAACAGCAGCCCCACGCCTGGTTCTTCTCCTTCAAGAACACCGACGAGGCACGCCGCGTGCTCCCCGAAAACAGTTCGCTCTGGCAGTCGCTCGACGGACAGTGGAAGTTCCACTGGGCAAAGAACCCCAGCGAGCGCCCCACCGACTTCTTCAAAACCGACTTCGACGCCTCCGCGTGGGACAACATAGCCGTGCCCTATTCGTGGAACATGGCAGGCGCACAGAAAGACGGCACCTTCAAGTACGGCGAACCCCTCTACTCCAACCAGCGCGTCATCTTCCAGCACAGCGTGCGCCCCGGCGACTGGAAAGGCGGCGTGATGCGCGAGCCCGCCAAGGACTGGATGACCTACAAAAACCGCAACGAGGTGGGCTCCTACCGACGCACCTTCACCGTGCCCGCCGACTGGAAGAACCACGAAGTGTACATCAACTTCGACGGAGTGGACTCCTTCTTCTTTCTCTACGTCAACGGCCACTACGTGGGTTTCTCCAAAAACTCACGCAACCTCGCACAGTTCGACATCACACCCTACCTCAACGCCAAGGGCGACAACGTGGTGGCGCTTGAAGTGTACCGCCAGTCCGACGGATCGTTCCTCGAAAGCCAGGACATGTTCCGCCTCCCCGGCGTGTTCCGCAGCGTGGCCCTCACCGCAAAGCCCAAAGTGCAGGTGCGCGACATCAAGGCCATCCCCGACTACGACGACACCTACACCCACGCCAAGCTCAACATCTCTGCCGAAGTGCGCAACCTCACCGCAAAGGATGCCAAGGGCTACACCATCGACTACACCCTCTATGAGGACAAACTCTACTCCGACGACAACACACCCGTGGAAGGCGTGAGCGCCACCGCACAGGTGGGCACCGTGGGCAAGAACGGCGAACTCACCGCCTCCGTCACCCTCGACGCCGGCACCAAGGTGAAGCCCTGGAACGCCGAAGCACCCTGGCGCTACGTGCTCGTGGGCCAGCTCAAGGACAAGAAGGGCAACGTGGTGGAAACGTTCTCCACCAACGTAGGTTTCCGCAAAATAGAAATAAAGGACACGCCCGCCTCGAAGGACGAGTTCGGACTCGCCGGCCGCTACTACTACCTCAACGGCCAGCCCATCAAGATGAAAGGCGTGAACCGCCACGAAACCAACCCCGAAACGGGCCACTACATCACCCGTGAGCAGATGGAGAAGGAAGTGTTCCTCATGAAGCGAGGCAACATCAACCACGTGCGCAACTGCCACTATCCCGACGCTCCCTACTGGTACTACCTCTGCGACAAATACGGCATTTACCTCGAGGATGAGGCCAACATCGAGAGCCACGAGTACTACTACGGCAATGCGAGCCTTTCCCACGTGCCCGAATTCCGCAACGCCCACGTGGCTCGCAACATGGAAATGGTCCACGCCACCGTCAACAATCCCTCCGTGGTCATCTGGTCGCTCGGCAACGAAGCCGGACCCGGAAAAAACTTCGAGGACTGCTACAGCGCCATCAAGGCCTACGACACCTCGCGCCCCGTGCAGTACGAGCGCAACAACGACATCGTGGACATGGGTTCCAACCAGTATCCCTCCATCGGCTGGGTACAGGGCGCCGTGACCGGCAAGTACGACATCAAATATCCCTTCCACATCTCCGAATACGCCCACTCCATGGGCAACGCCGTGGGCAACCTCATCGACTACTGGAACGCCATTGAAAGCACCAACTACTTCATGGGCGGCGCCATCTGGGACTGGGTGGACCAGGCCATGTACGGATACGACAACGGCACACGCTACTGGGGCTACGGAGGCGACTTCGGAAAAGACAACAAGCCCAACGACGGCATGTTCTGCATGAACGGCGTGATGCGTCCCGACCTCAGTCCCAAGGCGCAGTACTACGAAGTGAAGAAAGTCTACCAGAACGTCGGCGTCAGCGCCGTCGACATGACCAAAGGCCAGGTGGAAATCTTCAACAAAAACTATTTCCAACCCCTCACCGGCTACCGCATCGTGTGGTCGCTTTGGAAAGACGGCACATGCGTCATGAAAAACCAGCCCCTCCAGGGCGCCAAAAACATTCTCGGCCCGCGTGAGAAGCAGGTTTACACCCTTCCCTACGACTACGCCCAGCTCGACCCGCAGAGCGAGTACTTCGTGAAGGTACAGTTCCTTCAGGCCAACGACGTGCCCTGGGCTTCCGCCGGCTACGCACAGATGGAAGAACAGCTCCTCGTGCGCACCGCCACCGAGCAGGCTCCCGCCGTGGCACAGGAAGCCAAGAGCGACGTGAAGCTCCAGGTGAAGAACACCGACGCCAACACCCTCTGCGTGACGGGCGACGGCTTCGAAGCCAAGTTCGACAAAGCCACAGGTTCGCTCTCCGCACTCACCTACGGCGCCCAGACCATCATCAGCGAGGGCAACGGACCCAAACTCGACGCTTTCCGTGCACCCACCGACAACGACGCCGGCATCGGCTTCCCCCGCAAGTGGTTCGAACAGGGACTCTACGACCTCAAGCACCGCGCCACCGGCTTCACGCAGCAAATGCGTGCCGACGGCACACTGCAGCTCACCTTCACCGTGGAAAGCCAGGGCGCTGAAGGTTGCCGCGTCGACTACTCCGACCGCGACCGCAACCCCGAGTCGGCCTACACGTTCAACACCGGAAAGCACCAGCTCTCCGAGTCGGACCTGAAGTTCACCACCAACGAGGTCTACACCGTTTACCCCGACGGTTCCATCGAACTCCAGTCGGCTATCTCTGCCAACAATCCCGGCATCGTGCTTCCGCGCATCGGCTACGCCATGAAGCTCCCCGCCGAACTCAAAAACTACGCCTACTACGGACGCGGCCCTGTGAACAACTACAACGACCGCAAGACCGGACAGTTCATCGAACTCCACCGCAGCACCGTGGCAGAGCAGGGCATCATTCTTCCCAAGCCCCAGGCCATGGGTAACCGCGAAGACGTGCGCTGGTGTGCACTCACCGACGACAGCGGACGCGGCGCCGTGTTCGTTGCCGACAGCACCATGTCGGCCTCGGCACTTCCCTGGAGCCAGCAGGAACTCACCCCCGCTGCCCATCCCCACCAGCTTCCCGCCTCCACTGGCACGCATCTCCACCTCGATGCAAAGGTGACCGGCCTCGGCGGTGCCAGCTGCGGACAGGGCGGCCCCTTCCCGCAGGACCAGGCCAAGAGCGTCAACTACGACTTCGGCTTCATCATCCGTCCGCTCAACATCGGCCGTGCCACGGTAAGCCAAATTACCGAAACGGCAAAAGTTGCGCCCAGCGGCGAGCGCCCCATCAGCATTGCCCGCAGCACGCTCGGCAAGGTGACGCTCTCTACCTCTGCAAAGAACCGCACCATCATGTACTCCGTCAACGGCGCCAAGAAAGCTACCGTCTACACGGCACCCTTCGAGCTCCGCAACGGCGGCACCGTGAAGGCTTGGTACAAAGAGAACGCCAAGCTCAGCGTGGCGCAGACCTTCGCCAAGATTGAAAGCGTGCCCGTCAACGTAGTCTTCGCCTCCAGCGTAGAACCCAACGGCGGCGAAGCCGAAAATCTTCTCGACGGCGACGCTTCCTCCATCTGGCACACCATGTATTCCGTCACCGTGGCCAAGTATCCCCACTGGGTTGACTTCGACGCCAACGAAACGAAACTCATGAAGGGCTTCACCTTCCTGCCCCGTCAGGAAGGCACCAACGGATGGATCAAGGACTACGAAATCTACGTCAGCCAGGACGGCAAAACGTGGGGCGACCCCGTTTGCAAAGGTTCGTTCGCCAACAATGCACAGCTCAAGAAGGTGCTCTTCGACAAGCCCGTGCGTGCACGCTACATCCGCTTCCGTGCCCTCAACGAGCAAACCGGTCAGGACTTCGCCTCCGGCGCCGAATTCACCCTCATAGCCGAATAACGGTACATCCCCCTATTTTAAAAACGACAAAGCGTCCCGCTGCGAAATGCAACGGGACGCTTTTTCGAGCTATGGGGGCGAACGTTGGGGGCAAACGATGGGGGCGAGCTCTCCTGAGCTCGCTTGCGCGGCTTGCACCTTCTATGGAGGCGACGTTTAAAACGTCGCGCTCTACACGAACCAAGCATTCCTCGCGCAAGCGAGCTCGGGAGAACTCGCCCCCATCGTTCGCTTCATCGTTCGCCCCCATCGTTCGTTCGCCCCTAAACAAAATTGAATCCCCGCCAAGACCACATTCCGCGGTCCGACGAGGATTCCTCTCTTCTCTGTGGATTTTTTCTATAGCGGCACAGCCGGAAAGTCTTCGCTTCTTCAAAGCCAACTTCCCTTTCGCGCTATGCCTCAATCTGTTATATCCGCAGCAAAGATCCACATATTATGTCCCAAAAAGTGGAACACCCGCAGTTTTTTTACTTTTTCTCCCCACTTTTTTTCAAAGAGTCCGATGCCGTTAACAACTGCTAAAACATCCCTAATCCCAAAATTCATACCGATTTTTGGGATTAGGTCATTTTCGCTACAAATCTACCGCCGAGCAAAAACTCAGCAGCGCCGCTAAAAGAAACGCGCGAAGTGTTGGCTCAAAGGCAAAAAATGCGGAAATTTGCAAGCATTAGGAAATTAACAAAAATATATACGATGAAAAGTTTTGCAAAGCACGCAATCTGCTCCCTGCTCCTCGCAGTGGGCGCATCGTTCGTGGCCTCTTGTAGCGACGACGACGAGATTGCCTCCGCTGTTGACCCCAAGCAGTGGAACCTCGACCAGAACATGGACACCAGCGTGAAGCCCGGCGACGACTTCGCCCGCTACTGTTGGGGCACTTGGTACGACAATGCCGGAGAGGCCACCGCTCTCGGCTTGGGAA
>CAVCAV010000124.1:0-8378 GCA_963600165.1 Christensenella sp. UBA1685
CGCGGATGTTGATCTCGGGGTTGAAGTTGGTGGCGAAAGCCTTGTGGTGGTTGCCGGCGTTGCAGTCCACGATGTCGAGATACTGTATTTCGTCGAAGTGGTGCTTGGCGGCATAGGCGGTGTAGATGCTCGTCACGCCCGGGTCGAAACCGCAACCAAGAATGGCCGTAAGTCCGGCTTTCTCGAAGCGGTCCTTGAAGGCCCACTGCCAGGAGTACTCGAAGTGGGCTTCGTCCTTGGGCTCGTAGTTGGCGGTGTCGAGGTATGAACATCCGCACTGCAGACAGGCTTCCATGATGGTGAGGTCCTGATAGGGAAGGGCGAGGTTCATCACGAGGTCGGGCTTGAACTCGTTGAGCAGGGCGCAGAGCTGTTCTACGCTGTCGGCGTCTACTTGTGCCGTCTTGATGTCGGCACGGCCGATGGCTTTCACAATGGCGTCGCACTTCGACTTGGTGCGACTGGCAATCATGATTTCGCTGAACACGTCGGTGTTCTTTGCCACTTTATGGGCGGCTACTGTGGCGACGCCACCGGCGCCGATAATCAATACTTTTCCCATTTATGCTTGTTTCTTTTGGTTTGTCGGAGGGTGTAATCTGTATTTTATGAAACAAAATTACTGCTTGACGGGCGAAGACGGAAACTTTTCCGCTTTTTTTTGCCGTAAGGGACGTTTTTGGGCTCTATGGGGGCGAAGCGCATGGGGGCGAAGTCTCCTGACTTCGCATGGGCGAGTATCACACGAAAAAGAATTCATGGACAATTCATGGATAATTCATGGCCATTCGTGTTTTCTTTTTAAACATGAATTCTCATGAATGGGCCATGAATTTGCCATGAATTCTTTTTCGAACATGAATGTTCCTGAAATGGTCATGAATTGTTCGTCGCGCAAGAGCGATCATGCGAAGTCAGGAGACTTCGCCCCCATCGTTCGTGCGAAGCTCAATGCTTCCTTTGGCCACGACTTCGCCGGTGGTTGTTTTGCGGAACTCGAAGAGGTGGCGCAGAGGCTGCTTGGCATCCGTTTCGTGGAGAATCTGCAGTTCGTCGCCGCAGTACGACTCGAGGCAGTAGGCCATTTCTATGCGGTGGATAGGCGTTTCCTTCATCGTTTCTGGACGGAAGAAGTTGATCATCCAGTCGATATAGCGGATGGAGTTGACGTGTCCGTTGATGTCGAGGTCGGTGTATGCGGCGCGACGGGTGTCCACCACCGTGGGTTCCTTGAGGCGGATGCGGCCCATGGGGGCTATGGGAGAATGGCGCTCGGGAATAAGGCTGCGCGAGAAACCTCCGTTGGGAAGTTGCGTGAGGTCGGCCGGAAGGCGCGTGGCCGTGTCGATGAGCGCCCATATGCTCGTGGCATGGCCGTAGGCTGTGCCGTCGGGACGCGTGATGCTGAAATGGCGGTCGGTAAACTGGCGGTAGAGCCGGTCCACCCACGTTTCTATGGCGAACTTCTCGTCGGTGCGCGGCTGGGTGTCCATCTCTATGACGAGACGCGAGAGCACCCAGGCGTGGTGGAGGGCTATCATTTGCGGGTAGCCGAATCCGTGTTCGCCGGCGTGCATGGAGGCGCAGCGGAGAATGAGGTTGCCGAGGGTGCCCCAGGCAAGGTTTCCGCAGTAGTCCTCAGAGAAGGGTTCGACGGCGTAGGAGTATTGGCTGGAATTTTTCATGCTGTACTAATGGATTTATTCGCCCGATGTGAAGATGTGTTTGCCGTAGTTCACGTCCTTGGCGTTGTAGTAGTTCGGTTCGCTTTGCATGCGCTGCAGGAAGGAGGGGTAACTGCGCTGGGCCTGCGGCGTCCATCCGGCTTCGGCCACGGCGGCGAGACGGGGGAACATGAGGTATTCCACGGTGCTACCGTCTTCCACCCATTCCGTCCAGAAATTGGCCTGCACACCCATGTAGGCGGACTGGAGCGAATCGGGCACGTCCTTCATGGGCACGTAGGAGTAGACGGCCTCCACCGTTTCGGTGCCGTAGCCTTGCGAACGCGGTTCGGTGGGGAGTTTGCTCTGACGACGGTTGATGTAGTAGGGAATTTGCGGGGAGAGGATGGTGGTCATGCCGCGCTGGGCCGCTTCTTTTGCGGCTGCGTCGGCACCTACCCATGCCATAATAGTAATGTCCTTGCCGAGCGCAGCGGTGTTGCCGTGGAGCACTTCGTTCCAAAAGACGAGGTGGCGCTGTGCGGCTTGGGGTTTAGAGGCAATGTGGGCCTTGAGCCGACGGTAGAAGTCGGTCTGAAGGTCGCGGTAGTTTTCGCTGCCTATTTCCTTGAGCCGCTGCTGGCAGAGTGCGTTTTTCTCCCATTTCTGCGTGGGACATTCGTCGCCGCCGAGGTGGATGTAGCCGAAGGGGAAGATGTCGGTGAGTTCGTCTATCACGTCTTTAGCAAACTGTACGGCACGGGGTTCCGCCACGTTGATGACGTCGGCCGAAACGCCCTGGGAGAGCCACACTTCGTGGGGCTGCTGGGGGTCGCAACTGAGAAATTCGGGGTAAGAGGCCACGGCTGCCTGCGAGTGGCCGGGGATGTCCACTTCGGGCACGATTTCCACGAAGCGGTCGCGGGCATAGGCCACTATTTCACGGGCATCGTCCTGGGTGTAGAAGCCGCCGTAGTGCTGGCCGTCGGGTTTTACGTCGCCCCACCCTAGCACCTTGCTCTCGCGCCAGGCACCCACGGAGGTGAGCTTGGGATATTTCTTTATTTCGAGTCGCCAGCCCTGGTCCTCGGTGAGGTGCCAGTGGAAACGGTTCATCTTGTAACGCGCCATGACGTCGATGATTTTCTTCACCTCGTCCTTGCCGTAGAAATGGCGGCCTTCGTCGAGCATGAATCCGCGCCAGCCGAAACGGGGCGCGTCGCTGATGTCCACTGTGGGCAGCGTCCATGTTTCAGCCTTTTGCGAGGCGCTCGTAGCGCCGGCGAGCACGCTGCGCGAGGGCAGCAACTGCTCGAGGGTGTTGAGGGCGTAGAAGAAGCCGGCGGGACGCGCGGCGCGTATGGTGATGCCTTTGTCGGTCACTTGCAGCGTGTAGGCTTCGGCCCCTAGCGAGGAGTCGCGGAGCAGGCGCAGCGAGGCTTTGGCAGCTTTGGCGTTACTGAAACGTATGCCGGTGGTGCTGGTGAAGTTGTTTTCAAAGCGTTGGAGCACGGTGCGTATGCTGTCGCCGTCGTAGGCGTCGGCGTAGGCTTTCACGTTTTTGGGAAAGGTGTATGTGCCGCCCGACATTTCCATGTGGGCAGGAAGGGGGATGACGGCGGGGGCTGTCTGTGCCGAAACGAGTGCGGAGCACGAAAGGGCGAGGCTGAGCAGAATGGTTTTGGGGTTCATAGTGATATAAGGTGGAAGTGAAGGTGAACTTTCTTTGGCAAATTTAATTCAAAACGGAGGAAGGGCGAAGTGTTCGGACGACTTTTTCGCGGCGCCTATACGTGCGCGCGCGCATACACCGAAGTTTGTGCAAACTGCTGTCAGCCTTCATGCGCACATTGCGAATGCGCCGCTTTGCCAAGATACAAATGAGCTGCGTTTGATTTGCTCATGGAGGCGACGTTTGAAACGTCGCGCTCTACACGGCACATTGAGGGCGCAAGCGCATGGGGGCGAAGTCTCCTGACTTCGCTTTGCATTTTTAGCATGCTATTGTCCGTGTAAAACGCGACGTTTCAAACGTCGCCTCCATAGAGGGCAAAGCCGTGTAGAGCGCGAAGTCTGGAGACTTCGCCCCCATGCGCTTACGCCCCCTTCTCTCGCTGCCATAAACTCCTGACAGCAACAAGAAACGTATACTGATGTTTTGCTTTATTAAACCTTTACTGTCAGCCGTGGGGAATACCGGAATTTCATGAACGTGACGAATTTTTACCCCATTACGATGTTTTACTGACGCTCAAGGCAAAAGATATTACAAAACTGTGAGTAAGGCACATCCTATTCTTTTACAGTAATTACGGATGACAGATGACAGCAACTTGCACAAACTTCGGTGTATACGCGCGTGCGCGCACGCGAGAGAGGGGATGTTTGTACCGAAATGCAGCTCCTCTTGAAATGCTAACAGATGCAAAGAACTTGCTACGAGCCCAACGAGTTGGGCGGGGAGGAATTCTCCACGGCGTGCCTTGGAATTTTTACGGCGTGCCTTGGAATTTGAAGGGGGTGCCTTGCACCGCTTATGGAGGCGACGTTTGAAACGTCGCGCTCTACACGATCAATGCCGTATAGAGCGCGAAGTCGGGAGACTTCGCCCCCATGCGCTTGCGCCCTCAGGACTTTGCCCGAAAGACCGTGTAGAACGCGACGTTTCAAACGTCGCCTCCATAGAGGGCGCAAGCCGCGAAAAACGCCCCCCATCGTTCGCCCCCATCGTTCGCCTACATGTTCGCCACGTATCCCACCTTGTCGGCTTCGGTGATGCGTCGGAGCACGCGGCAGGGATTGCCGGCGGCGACAACTCCCGAGGGAATGTCGTGGGTCACTACGCTTCCGGCACCGACGATGCTGTCGTTGCCGATGGTGACGCCCGGCACCACCGTGACATTTCCGCAGAGCCACACGCGACTGCCTATGGTGATGGGTTTGGGGACGAGTCCGCCGGCAGCGCGCTCTTCGGCGTCGGTGACGTGGTTGCCGGAAAAGAGACCCACGTTGGGACCGATGAGGGTGTGGTCGCCTATGGTCACCTGTCCGCAGTCGAGGATGACGCAACCGAAGTTGATGTAGACGTCGTGGCCGATGGTGATGTTCTTGCCGAACTCGCAGTGGAAGTCGGGTTCAATCCATACGTTCGCGCCTACCGACTTGAAGAGGCGCTGCATGATGTCGTTGCGTTTCTCGGTTTCGTCGTCGGACGAGCGGTTGTATTCGCGGAAGAGCTTCTTGGCTTCCACTCTGCGGTTGAAGAGGTCGAGGTCGAAATCGTTGTAGATCTCGCCGGCCTGCATCTTTTCCCATTCTGTCTTTTGCATATCGATGAAAGGGTATAATGTGTTGTATAGTTGGTTATAACAAAGCGTTTTAAGCCGTATGTATTAAACAAAACGTCCAAAACGATGTTTTGGACGTTTTATTCTCTATTTTCCCTACGGCCATAGCCGCATTTAGAAACTGTAACGCAGACCGCCTTGCATGTTGAAGTTGGCGGGGTGTTCGTGGCGGATGTTGGGGAGGTTACTTCCGTCGTTGAGGAAGTAGCTCACGCCCGGTTCGAAGTAGAGGCCTATGGCGGGAGTGATGTTGAACTGCATGCCTGCCGAAGCGTTGAGCGAGAACTGCCAGAGTCCGTCGGCAAAGCCCTCGGTTTCGGATGCCGTGGAACGCTTGGAGGAGGTGTTGTCGAAGGTGACGGTGCGTTTGGCCTTTACGCATTTCTCCAGTGTGGCACCCGCTGCGGCGTAGACGTTGAAGAAACGCGAGGCATAGATGGTGTAGGCGGCGGTAACGGGCACGCCCACGTAGTGGAGGTTCTGCTGCGTCACATAGTATGCCACGTCGGAACCTGCCTGAATGTCGGTGGACAGGCGCGTGTAGGTCACACCGGTGCGTACGCTCCATTTCTTGGTGAGGGGTACGCTGACGGAGAGTCCGAACTGGAAGGGCATTTTGTGACGCACGCGGCTTTCCACTTTTTTGTCGAGATTCGTGCCCACGACGTGGGCAAAGTCGATCTGCGAAACGCTCAGCGTGTGTACGTTGCCTGTGGGCAGACTCACGGGCGGACTGTAGTAGGCGCCTTGCTGGTTCATGCGTTGCGTGGTGGGGGTGCTCACGTGCATGGCGAGCGTGGGGCGGTGGTTTGTGCGGTTTGCTGTGCTTTGCTTGGCTGCTGCGGGCGCATAGTATGCTCTGCCCGTGCTGCGTGCAGAACGTGTCCAATCTGCCTGTTCGGCATCGGTGTGTGTCGCTTCGGGTTCGCTTGCAGTGGACGGTTTGTCCGTTTCCGTGGCGCGTTCTTCTGCTGCAGGTTCTGCTTGCGTGTGTACGTCAGCGAGTTCCGTAGCACTCTTGAGAAGGGGAACATCTTCCTCTGCCGGAGCGGTGGACTTTGCGACGGGTTCGGCCGTTGGCTTTGACGAAAGTGCCACAAGAGGTTCAACGGCTGAAGGTTCGGCTGTCTCAAGCTGCGGTGCAGACGCCTGCCCGGCAGTCTGCAATGCCGGACTGACGGCCTGTTGCAGCGGCTCTTTGCTTTGGTGCACTGCCACGACGGCCACGCTGGCGGCTACGGCTACGGTGGCGGCACCGACGGCCGATTTTCCCCACAATGTTTTCAGCCACGGTTTCGCCGTGGGCTGTGCGGCAGGCTGTTGTTTGGGGGCTGATGAAGAAACGGCGCCGGCAGCGGCAGCGGTGCGGAGTGCGCTTTCGAGTTTTTCCCACCCCATGGCGGGAGTGGCGACTTCGTGGTTGGCGAGGCCGCTGCGTATGCTTTCTTCCCAGTTGCTGAGGTGGTTCATTGTTCTTGTTGTTTGAAGTATTGTAATATCTTTTCCTTGAGGAGCTTTTTTCCTCTGAGGTATTGCGAGGCTGAGGTGCTTTCGCTGATGTGGAGTCTGTTGGCTATTTCGGCATGGCTCCATCCTTCAAGAAGGAAGAGGTTGATGACGGTGCGGTAGCCGGGCGGAAGTTCGGCAATGAGGCGGTGCAGCACGTCCATGTCGATGCTTGCGGGCTGCTCCTCGTCGTCGGGTGTGTCGGGGAAGTCCTCCGTGTCCTGCATCTGCAGGCGTTTGGCGGCTTCGAGGTGGTTGAGCGAGAAGTTGGTGAACACCCTGTAGAGCCATGCCTTGAGCGAACCGTTGCCACGCCACGTGAAACGTTGTATGCCGGAGGTGAACACCTGTATGAATCCGTCGTGGAGCACGTCCTCCGCCTCTTCGCGGTTGCCCACATAGCGCTGGCAGAGCGACAACAAGGACCCGGCAAAACGCTCGTAGAGTGCTTTGCGTGCCGCGTTGTCGCCTTCTTTAAGGCGTTGTGTGAGTTCTTCTTCTGTCACCGTAGGGAGGCGTGTTGAGGTAAAGCGGGAGTGCGGAGTGCAGTCCCTATTGGGCGCAAAGTTACGAAACGTGGCTGAGCCATATGCGCTGACGGCCGGAATTTCAGAAGAACACGCAGTCGTCGGAGAGTTCCACCATGGAAGGATTCGTGGTGGCGATGAGCGAGACGGGCTGCTTCGACTCGCCCCACTGGTATTTCAGACATATGGCGGCGGCTTTGGAGAGCGCGCCTTGGAGCGGGAAGCAGATGTAGGCCGGATAGGAGAGCGCGGCACCGAAGTCCTTTCCGGCGTTGTGGCAGAGCGTGACGACGGGGCGCCCGCCCTGGTCCGTTTCGTTGAGACTCACGGCGTTGAGCGTATGGGGGCGCGAGGCGTCGGCATAGTAGATGCGGTAGATTACGTTCAAGTGTCCGCCGGCTATCCACGCTTTCTGCACATAGACGGGGTCGTGGCCGAGACTGTCGGGGACGGCGGCCGATGCGGGAGCAACAATTTGTTTCGTAGTGGCAGCGCGTACGCGTTGGAGCGTGACGGTTTGTGCGTCTTTCCATTCATATTCGAGCAGCAGGCGTTTTCCCTCCTGCGTAAGGCTGTTCATGTTGAGCAACCGGTAGCTGTCGGGCACTACGGGCGTGTCGGCGTGCGAGTCGAGCCGCAGTGCGGTGCCCTGGCCCGTGGTGGCCACGGTGGCCATCTCCACTATGCTTTCCCGGCTCGTGTGGTGGAAGGCGCTGTTGTTCGCCGTGTCGTTGCCGTCGCACGAGAAGGCGAGGAGCGGAAGCAGGGCTATGACGAGTATAAGTATCTGTGAGGCTTTGTAAGGCATGGGTGCGGTTGGCTATGAGGATGTGTGTTGCGTGGGCAGTCTTTCTGCGGTGTGCATGTATATAATGGGCCGAAAGGGCATTCCTTGCATGAAGAAGGCGGGCATTGTTGAGGAAATGTGCGGAGCGGGCATGGAGCGAACGATGGGGGCGAACGATGGAGCGAACGATGGGGGGCGAGCTCTCCCGAGCTCGCTTGCGCGATTTTGCAGACGCTTTTTTATGTCTTCGCCCTGAATCATCCGCTCCTGCGAAGTCAGGAGACTTCGCCCCCCCATGCGCTGCGCCGCACATTTCAGAAACCGAAAATCTCAGGAGTTTTCAACTGAAAATCGCGGGAGTTTTGTAGCTTTGCAACTATAGATTTCTTTGTTGATTTTTAATTTTACTACATATGAAAATAGTGCCAGGCGTTTATGAAACGCTCATCAGCCAAGCTATAGAAGATAAGCTTCAAACATATTCAGCAGACAACTATTATATATGCAAGGAAGACATTGACAGTGCTGAGTCCTATCAGATGATGGC
>CAVCAV010000125.1:0-8358 GCA_963600165.1 Christensenella sp. UBA1685
CCACCACTCGTAAGCCCAGGTCACGGAACGAAGTGACGCGGCCTGGGTTTAACGGCCAAACTGTCTACGCGGCCTGTAAGGCCACCACATGCGCGATGAAAGATGAAATATGCTTGAGCGGTTGATGTGGTGGCCTTACAGGCCGCATCTTTACCGCCAACATATACCCAGGCCGCGTCACTTCGTTCCGTGACCTGGGCTTACGAGTGGTGGCCTTACAGGCCGCTCGCCGCACAAAACTCCCCGTTGAAATTTGGGAAAATTGTTTTTTAGCATGTTACAAATCGCACTTTCGCGGACCGGCGGCATACGAAACCGCCGCATTCCACGTTTATACACATAACCCACACACTTTGCCTTGAGGCCGCAGGAAAAACGCTTGCGGCCTCAAAGGCTTAAGAACGGGTTCCATCCACAAAACTCCAAAAGCATGACGCACACTTCGCTCCGCTGGTTGCGGACTTCACTCGCCGCCTTACTGGCACTCGTGCTCACCCTCACGCTCACCACAGCCTGCGAGGACAACGCCGGCGACGCCGACAACGCAGAGTTCACCACCAACTGGAAAGAACGCAACGCACAGTATTTCCTCAACAAGCTCAACGAAGCCAAAACTTCCATCAGCCAGGCCAAAGCAGCCTACGGCAACGACTGGGAAGCACACACCCAGTGGCGCGTGGCACGCAGCTGGTGCAAGGTCGACTCCAAAGCCGCCACCACCGACTCCATCTGCTACGAATACGTAGAGCGCGGCACAGGCACCGACCTGCCCCTCTACACCGACTCCGTATGGGTCAACTACATCGGTCACCTCATACCCACCGAGTCGTACGCCAACGGACGCGTGTTCGACCACAGCGGAGTGTACGAAGACGAAACGCGCGTGTTCGACTCCCGCTTCGCACAGCCCATTGAGTTTGGCGTGTCAAACCTCGTGGAAGGTTTCACCACCGCCATGCTCTACCTCCACGTCGGCGACCGCGTACGCATCTACATTCCGCAGGAACTCGCCTACCTCTCGGCGGCCAGTTCCAACGTCCCCGCCTACTCCACCCTCGTCTTCGACCTGCAGCTCAAGGGAATAGTAAGGAAAGGCGCCACAAGCGGTTCGTGGAACTGACCACACATACCCTACAGCATCATCCCAAGTGTCTGCAACGGAACGAAACCCCTTCTTCCGCTGCGGACACTTTTGCTTGAACCAAGCAACCCTCCCTCCATGACGAAAACCCTACACCTCCACGACAACCTCCGGCAAACCATCGTGCTGCCCGCCTCGAAAAGCCTCAGCAACCGCGCCCTGCTCCTCTGCGCCATGAGCGGCAACGGCTCGCAGTGCATACGCCCGTCCGACTGCGACGACACGTTCGTCATGCAGCGCGCTCTGGACCTCCGCCCCTTCACCGTCGACATCATGGCGGCCGGCACAGCCATGCGCTTTCTCACGGCCTACTTCGCCGCCACTCCCGGCGAAGAGCACGTGCTCACCGGCACACCGCGTATGCTCGAGCGCCCTATCGGCGTGCTCGTCGACGCCCTGCGCCAGCTCGGAGCCGACATCCGCTACGAAGGCCGTGAAGGTTTCCCCCCGCTCCACATCTGCGGCAAACGTCTCCGCGGCGGCACGCTCCGGCTGCCCGCCAACGTAAGTTCGCAATACGTCTCCGCTCTCCTCATGACCGCCCCGCTCATGGAAGAAGGACTACGGCTCGAACTCGAGGGCGAAATAGTTTCACGTCCCTACATCGACATGACCCTCGCCCTCATGAAGCAGTTCGGTGCACAGGCCGCATGGACCAGTGCAGCGGAAGTGCGCGTAGAGCCTCAGCCTTACGCCGGCGGCATCAGCTACACCGTGGAAAGCGACTGGAGCGCCGCCTCCTACTGGTACGAACTCATGGCGCTGAGCCGCGATGAGGACGCGCGCATCGTGCTTCCGTACCTCACGCCCGGCAGTCTGCAGGGCGACGCAGCCGTAAGCACCTTCTTCGCCCCGCTCGGCGTGTCCACCCAGTTCGGCGAACACGAAGGCCAGCCCGCAGCCGTCCTCACCCGTACGCCCCACACCGCACTGCCCGAAGGCCACGTGCTCGAGCTCGACCTCGTGGACCAGCCCGACCTGGCGCAAACGCTCGTGGTCACCTGCGCCATGCTGCGCCGGCCCTTCCGCTTCACCGGTCTGCGCTCGCTCCGCATCAAGGAAACCGACCGCATCAGTGCGCTGCAAAACGAGCTGGAGAAGTTCGGCATAGCCCTCGAAGCCACTGCCGACTGCGAGCTCCACATTTTCAACTATCCCGACAACGCTCCCCGCTACAACGGCACCCCCATTGCCACCTACAACGACCACCGCATGGCCATGGCCTTCGCCCCCGCAGCACTGCGTTGCGACGGGCTCATCATTGCCAACGCCGAAGTGGTGAGCAAGAGTTATCCACACTTTTGGGAGGACCTGCAATGTCTGTACTGATACTCTCGCTCGCCGTGCTCGCCCTCGTGGCGCTCGCCGTAGGCTGGCTGCGCAACCGCTGGCTCCGCAAAAAACTCGAGCGCGGCGAAATAGACGCCATGCCCGCCATCAAGCAGGCGCGGCCCGACGGCTGCTGCGGACAACATGCCGTGTGCGAAAAGGAGAGTCTGCTCTCCGCCGTGAGCAAAGGCCAGATCGACTACTACGACGACGAAGAGCTCGACGCCTTCCGCGGAAAAGCCTCCGACGCCTACACCGACGAAGAGACGGAGCTGTTTGAAGACGTGCTCACCACCATGCGCGAAGACGAAGTGGCGGGATGGGTGCGCTCGCTCCAACTGCGCGGCATCAATCTCCCCGACGGCATCAAGGACGAAGTGATACTCATCGTCGGCGAACGCCGGTTTGAATGACGCTCCGTTTTTCCATATTTTTTTCCTAAAAAAAGAACGCATACTTTGCCAATCACATTCACCTTTTTCCAAAACGCCCTGCTCGGCGCACTGCTCGCGTCGCTGCTCTGCGCCATCGTAGGCACCTACGTGGTCACGCGCCGTATGGTCATTGCCGGCGGCGGCATGGCACACGCCTCGCTCGGCGGGGTGGGCATGGGCGCCTACTTCGGCTTCTCGCCCCTCATCGGCGCCGCAGCCTTTGCCGTGGCTTCGGGCTTCGGCATAAAATGGCTCAGCGGGAAGCGCACCGTGAGGGAAGACTCCGCCATTGCCATGCTCTGGACGTTCGGCATGGCGGTCGGCATTCTCTTCGCCTACCTCGCCCCAGGGTTCATGACCGACCTCCCGGCCTATCTCTTCGGAAACATCCTCAGCATATCCACCGCCGACCTCTGCGTGCTCGGCGTGCTCACGCTCGTGGCCGTAGGGCTGCAGCTCACGCTCAAGCACACCATCATGAGCGTAGCAGCCGACAGCGCCTTCGCCCGCACACAAGGGTTGCCCGTCAACTTTGTGGAAAACCTCATGATGGTGCTCACCGCACTCACCATCGTGGGCTGCCTCCACATGGTGGGCATCGTCATGGTGGTTTCGCTCCTCAGCGTGCCGCAAGCCACGGCCTCGCTTTGGGCAAAGACCTACGGACGCATGGTCTGCCTCTCCGCCGTCTTCGCCTATGCGGGCTGTCTGCTCGGCCTCGCCCTCTCCTACTACGCCGACGTGCCCGGCGGCGCTTCCATCATCATGGCAAGCATCAGCCTCTACGCCGTTTGCCGCGCTCTACGCCGCCTCTTTAGGAAAAGGGCGGCGTGAACAGTTGGGGAGAATAAAACATTCAAAACGAATAAAACGAGGCTTCGCCATTTTGAAAGAAACGGCCCAAGCAAAACGAACAAAACCTACCTCTTTGAAGGTTAAGGCGCAGCATGGAGGCGTAGCCTCGTTTTCTTCGTTTTGGACGTTTTATTCCCCCGCCCAAAAACTTGTCGTTGACTCGTACGGGAATCGGCTCTCTACATTTTTTCTGAACATCACAACGTTTCATCCGAACATGCGCAAACCCCACATACTTCCGCTACTTGTGCTCGCAGTTGCGTTCGTGGCACTGCTGGCCTCGTGTTCCACCAAAAAGAACACGGCCGGCTCGCGCTGGTGGCAGTCGTTCACGGCTCGCTACAACACGTACTTCAACGGACACGAAGCCTTCCTCGAAGGAGAGAAGGCTAAAAGCGATGCCCACAAGGACAACTACACGGAGATGCTCCCCGTTTTCCTCGTGGGGAACGAAAAGTCGCGCACCACAGGCAAGAGCAACTACGAAACGGCCATCACCAAATGCAAGAAAGCCATTCAGCTCCACTCCATCAAGAAGCGCCCCGTGGTGAGCGGCAACAAGAAGCGCACGCCCAAGGAAAAGGCCTACCTTTCGCGCAAGGAGTTCAACCCGTTCCTCAAGAAAGCCTGGCTGCTCATGGGCGAAGCACAGTTTGAAAAGGGTGAATTTCTCGAAGCCGCCTCCACGTTCTCCTACATCACGCGTCTCTACGCTCCCGAACCCGCCGTGGTGGCCGAAGCCCGCCAATGGCTCGCACGCTGCTACACGCAGACCGGATGGTACTACGACGCTGAAGACGCACTTCAGAAAATGCGCCGCGACTCCGTGGCCAAACAGACCTCGCGCCGCGCCGACGCCACCCAGGCCGACTTGCTGCTCCGCCAGCAGCGCTTTGCCGACGCCCTCCCCTACCTGCAGCGCACGGCCCGCTACGCCAAAGGAAAGTTGCAGCGCGCCCGCATGCAGTTTCTGCTCGGACAGGTGAACCAGCAACTCGGCAACTGGAAAGCCGCCAACAAGGCCTACGGCAAATGCATCAGCATGAGTCCGCCGTTCGAACTGGCTTTCAACGCCCGCATCCGTCAGGCCGAAACGTTGGCCGAAGGCGGCGGACAGGGCAAGAAAATGATTTCGAAACTCCGCCGCATGGCGCGCAACGAGAACAACAAGGAGTATCTCGACCAGGTCTTCTATGCCATCGGTAACATTTACCTTTCGGAAAAGGACACCGCCAATGCCGTCAGTGCCTTTGAGAAAGGTCGTGCCAAAGCCACGCGTACCGGCATTGAAAAGGGTGTGCTCCTTCTGCGCCTCGGCGAGATATACTGGACGCAGCGGAAGTTCGACAAGGCCCAGAAGTGCTACACCGAAGCGCTCGGCATGGTGGGAAAGGACTATAAGAACTACGAAGAAATCAAACGGCGGTCCACGGTGCTCGACAAACTCGTGCCCTACACTTCCGCCGTTGCCCTGCAAGACAGTTTGCAGGAACTTTCGCGCATGAGCGAGGCCGACCGCAACGCCGCCATCGACCGCGTGATCGACGCCCTGAAGAAGAAAGAGGCCGAAGAGCGCCGCGCCAAAGCCGACTCGGCAGCCGAAGCCCGCTCGCAGGCCAACGCCGGCAACACGGACAACAGGAAGCAGACGCCCGTTTCCAACGCCACGCAGCGCAACAAGCAGCAGACCACCTGGTACTTCTACGACCCCATGCAGGTGATGCAGGGCAAGCAGGACTTCTCCAAGCAATGGGGCAAGCGCAAGAACGAGGACAACTGGCGCCGCTCCAACCGCACCATGCTGGCAGAGAGCGGCAGCGAGGGCTACGACTACGAGGCGGAAGATTCCATCAAAGCCGCTACCGACAGTATTGCCGAAGCAGAAGAGAAGGGCGGCAAGGACAAGAAGAAAGTGGACCCGGAGGAAGATCCCCACGAGCGCGCTTACTACATGAAACAGATTCCCTTCACCGACGAAGCGCGCGCCTCCTCGGACGACGTCATCATGGACGGGCTCTACAACGCCGGCGTCATTGAAAAGGACGACCTCGAAGACTTCCCCCTTGCAGAAGAAACGCTCACGCGACTGACGAAAAACTACACGCGCTACGAGAAACTTTCCGAAGCCTACTACCAGCTCTTCCTCCTCTATTCCCGATGGGGACGCACCGACATGGCAGCGGAAATGAAGCGCCACATGATGGCCTCCTGGCCCGACGACGAACATACGAAAACCATTTCCGCTCCCGACTACGAGCTGCTGGCCCGCTACGGAAAGCAGATTGAGGACTCGCTCTACACGGCCACTTACGACGCTTACCGCCAGCGCCAGATGGACGTGGTGGAAACGAATTTCAAGAAGTCGACCGACAAGTTCGAGAAAGGCGTGAACCGTCCGAAATTCATTTTCATCCATGTGCTCAGCCGCCTCAACACGGCCTCAACGAAGGAACTTACCGACGAACTTCGTTCGCTCGTGAAGGAATATCCCGAAGCCGACGTCACCCCCATGGCGGGCATGATTCTCAAAGGACTTGAGAGCGGCCGCAAAGTTGGTTCGGGCACGTTCGACATAGGTTCGCTTTGGGGACGCCGTACCGCCGCTGCCGACTCCACACAGGCCGATGCCGCAAAGCAGCGCCAGTTCTCCGCAGAGCGTCAGGCTCCGTTCCTCTTCGTGCTCGCCTACCCCACCGACTCGGTGGACAACAACAAGTTGCTCTACGAGATGGCGCACTTCAACTTCACCACGTTCGTGGCCCGCGGCTTCGATATGGCTTTCCAGGCCGGCGAGGGCATCACGCAGTTCCGCGTGTCGGGATTCCGCAGTTTCGAGGAAGCGCACACCTACGCCCAGCGCGTATTTGCCGCTCCCGACCTCCGTCAGTTCCTCGAACACGCGCGTGTGCTGCTCATTTCGAAAGAAAACCTCGACATGGTGGGCGTGAACTTCAGCTACGACGACTACAAGAAGTTCTACGACGCCACCTTCGCACCGCTGAAACTTCCTAAACTGCTCCCGCTCGACAACATGCCGCCCTCCGAACAGTACTACGAGGACGACCTTCCCGGCGGAAAGACCGTGAAGCCCGACCTCAACACCTTCAACGACGACGCCAAGGACACCAACAAAGACTCCAACACCGACGACGACGGCGAAACCTACGACGACGATTCCTCCACCGAGGACGACGGCGAATGGTACAGCGAATAGCATTACGGCTTTGTAGCGCTTTATAATGTGCATTTAGTCACGCAAAGCGCTACAAAGCCAATTTTATGTTGTAATTTTGCGCAGAAATTTGACACAAGTCAAACAAACAAAACCTACTCATAGACCGCACATGAACGTAGCAATCGTAGGCGCCAGTGGTGCCGTAGGCCAAGAATTCCTCCGCGTACTGGCCGAACGCGATTTTCCCATCGACAATCTTCTGCTCTTCGGCTCCACGCGCAGCGCAGGAACGAAATATACTTTCCGTGGCAAGGAATACACGGTAAAACTTCTTCAGCACAACGACGACTTCAAGGACGTGGACATTGCCTTCACCTCCGCCGGTGCCGGCACGTCGAAGGAGTTTGCCGCCGACATCACCAAGTTCGGCGCCGTAATGATCGACAACTCATCAGCCTTCCGCATGGATGCCGACGTGCCCCTCGTGGTGCCCGAATGCAACGCAAAGGATGCGCTGGAGCGTCCGCGCGGCATCATTGCCAACCCCAACTGCACCACCATCATGATGGTAGTGGCGCTTCAGGCCATTGAAAACCTCAGCCACATCAAGCGCGTACACGTTGCTTCCTACCAGGCTGCCAGCGGCGCCGGACAGGCAGCCATGGACGAACTCGTGGAGCAGTACCGCCAGGTGCTCGCCGGCGAGCCCGCCACGGTCAACAAGTTTGCATACCAGCTCGCCTTCAACGTCATTCCGCAGATTGACGTGTTCACCGAAAACGGCTACACGAAGGAAGAGATGAAGATGTACAACGAGACGAAGAAAATCATGCACTCCGACGTGCTCACCTCTGCCACCTGCGTGCGTGTGCCTTCGCTGCGTTCCCACTCCGAAGCCATCTGGGTGGAGACGGAGCAGCCGCTCGAAGTTTCGGCCGTGCGCGAAGCCATCAGCCAGGGCGAAGGCCTTGTGCTCATGGACAACACGGAGAAGAAGGAATACCCCATGCCGCTCTTCCTCGCCGGCAAAGACCCCGTCTACGTGGGCCGCATCCGCAAGGACCTTGCCAACCCCAACGGCCTCACGCTCTGGCTCGTGAGCGACCAAATCCGCAAAGGCGCAGCGCTCAACGCCGTGCAAATTGCCGAATATCTCATCAAGGTGGGCAACGTAAAGTAAGCTACGCACACCTCTTTTATTGAAACGAAAGTCCGCAAAGAGAACCCGAAAGGTAATCTTTGCGGACTTTCGCCATCTATGGGGGCGAAGTCTCCCGACTTCGCGCTCTACACGGACGGTTTAGCGCGGCTTCGCCCTCTATGGGGGCGAAGTCTCCCGACTTCGCGCTCTACACGGCGTGCGCCCACCATGGGGGCGACGATTAAATCGTCGCGCTCTACACGAACAACCCATAAATACATTT
>CAVCAV010000126.1:0-3844 GCA_963600165.1 Christensenella sp. UBA1685
GTTTTATTCTACTTGAGCCGTGTAGAGCGCGACGATTCAATCGTCGCCCCCATGGAGGGTGCAGCCGCGCAAAAGCATCTGTAACGCCGCTCAGGCGACGTCAGGAGACGTCGCCCCCATCGTTCGCCCCCATCGTTCGCCCCATACGCTTTCGCCCCATCGTCCGCTCCCATTCTTTAGCATCTGATAATACCTCAAACCCGATTTTTCAAACCACACTTCGCAAAAACAGCTGAAAAGGTTGGAAGTTCCAAAACGTTTTTTTATTTTTGCCGAACCAAGGGAACGAAACAGAGCCGTTCCCCTTCATTGGACGAATTAATATCATAAAACGTTTTTATACCATGTCGAACCAAAAAAGAGTTTACACATTCGGTAACGGCAAGGCTGAAGGCCGAGCCGACATGCGCAACGAGTTGGGCGGAAAAGGCGCCAACCTCGCAGAAATGAATCTTATAGGCGTGCCCGTGCCCCCGGGCTTCACCATCACTACGGACGTCTGCAACGAATATTACGAGAAAGGAAAAGACGAAGTGGTCGCCATTCTCAAGGACGATGTTGAGAAAGGACTTCACCTCGTGGAAGAACTGATGAACAGCAAGTTCGGCGACGTGACCAACCCGCTGCTTCTCTCCGTACGTTCGGGTGCGCGCGCTTCCATGCCGGGCATGATGGACACCATCCTCAACCTCGGTCTCAACGACGAAGTGGTGGAAGGCCTGGCCAAGAAGACCGCCAACCCCCGCTTTGCCTACGACGCCTACCGCCGCTTCGTGCAGATGTACGGCGACGTGGTGCTCGGCATGAAGCCGGTGAACAAGGAAGACGTCGACCCCTTCGAAGCCATCATCGAGGACGTGAAGGCCAAGAAAGGCGTGAAGCTCGACAACGAACTTGAAGTGGACGACCTCAAGGAACTCGTGGTGCGCTTCAAGAAAGCCATCAAGGAACAGACGCACAAGGAATTCCCCACCGACCCCATGGAACAGCTTTGGGGCGCCATCTGTGCAGTGTTTGACTCATGGATGAACGAACGCGCCATCCTCTACAGAAAGATGGAGGGCATCCCCGCAGAATGGGGAACTGCCGTTTCGGTCATGGCCATGGTGTTCGGCAACATGGGCAACACTTCCGCAACGGGTGTATGCTTCAGCCGCGACGCTGCCACGGGCGAAGACCTCTTCAACGGCGAATGGCTCGTGAACGCCCAGGGCGAAGACGTGGTGGCCGGTATCCGCACTCCGCAGCAGATTACGCTCGAAGGCAGCCGCCGCTGGGCAGAGCTCCAGGGCATCAGCGAAGAAGAGCGCAAGGCGAAATATCCTTCCATGGAAGAAGCCATGCCTGAAATCTACCGCCAGCTCGACGGCATACAGACGAAGCTCGAAGAGCACTACCACGACATGCAGGACATGGAGTTCACCGTGCAGGAAGGCAAGCTCTGGTTCCTCCAGACGCGCAACGGCAAGCGCACGGGTGCTGCAATGGTGAAGATTGCCATGGACCTTCTCCGTCAGGGCATGATAGACGAGAAGACGGCCATCGAACGCTGCGAACCGCAGAAGCTCGACGAACTTCTCCACCCCGTGTTCAGCAAGGAAGCGCTGGCCAAGGCCAAGGAACTCACGCGCGGTCTGCCCGCAAGTCCGGGTGCCGCCTGCGGACAAATCGTGTTCTTTGCAGAAGACGCTGCCAAGTGGCACGAAGACGGCCACAAAGTGGTGATGGTGCGCATTGAAACCTCGCCCGAAGACCTCGCCGGTATGGCTGTGGCCGAAGGTATCCTTACGGCACGCGGCGGCATGACGAGCCACGCAGCAGTGGTGGCCCGCGGTATGGGCAAGTGCTGTGTGAGCGGTGCCGGTGCCATCAACGTGGACTACAAGAACCGTACCGTGGAGATTGACGGCACCGTGCTCCACGAAGGCGACTTCATATCGCTCAACGGTACGAACGGAAAGGTATACAAAGGTGAAATCAAGACGCAGGCTGCCGAGCTTTCGGGCGACTTTGCCGCTTTGATGGACCTCTGCGCCAAGTATACAAAACTTCAGGTACGCACCAATGCCGACACGCCCCACGACGCTGAAGTGGCACGCAAGTTCGGTGCTGTGGGCATCGGCCTCTGCCGTACTGAACACATGTTCTTCGACAACGAGAAGATCATTGCCATGCGCGAAATGATTCTCGCCGAGGACGTGGAAGGCCGCAAGAAGGCGCTCGCCAAGCTCCTCCCCTACCAGAAGGAGGACTTCAAGGGCATCTTCCGTGCCATGGACGGCTATCCCGTGAACGTTCGTCTGCTCGACCCCCCTCTCCACGAGTTCGTTCCCCACGACCTGAAGGGGCAGGAAGAAATGGCAAAGGCCATGGGCGTGACGGTGGACTATATCCGCCAGCGTGTGGAAAGCCTTTGCGAACACAACCCGATGCTCGGTCACCGCGGCTGCCGCTTGGGCAACACCTATCCCGAGATTACGCAGATGCAGACGCGTGCCATCCTTTCCGCTGCCATCGACCTGAAGCGTGAGGGTCTCGACCCGCACCCCGAAATCATGGTGCCCCTTACGGGTATTCTCTACGAGTTTGAGGCTCAGGAGAAGGTGATCCGCAGCGAAGCCGCCGCTCTCTTTGCCGAAGAAGGCATTGAGATTCCCTTCAAGGTGGGCACGATGATAGAGATTCCGCGTGCTGCACTGACTGCCGACAAGATTGCCTCTCGTGCGGAATATTTCAGCTTCGGCACGAACGACCTTACGCAGATGACGTTCGGCTACTCGCGCGACGACATTGCCTCGTTCCTCCCCGTATACCTGGAGAAGAAGATTCTGAAGGTAGACCCGTTCCAGGTTCTCGACCAGAACGGTGTGGGCCAGCTCATAGAAATGGCTGTCGACAAGGGCCGTTCGGTTCGTCCCGAACTGAAGTGCGGCATTTGTGGCGAGCACGGCGGCGAGCCCTCGAGCGTGAAGTTCTGCCACTCGGTAGGTCTCAACTACGTGAGCTGCTCACCCTTCCGCGTGCCCATTGCCCGTCTCGCTGCGGCGCAGGCTGCTGTGGAGGAATAACACGATAAATCATCGCAATTAAGGAGTTAGGCTGTAAGCCCCTATGTATGAAGGGGTTTGCAGCCTAAGTTCTTTTTGGGCGGTCTGCACGTTCTGCACGATAATCATGCAGAATGTGTCGGATTTGCTTACAAAATGTTGAACAAAAAACGCGGGCGCGCTTACAAGTGCTTACAAACGAAATAACTTGGCAGAGGTTTATGGCGACAGACGTGGCAAGTTAACAACAAAGTCGTTCTATAACACAAAGAAGAAAGGTATCAGCCAGCGTATAAATGAGACATGAACTCTCCCTATACACAACGTCCGAAACGTCTGATGCATCGCTTTCTTCTGACGCAAAGATACCGACATTGTTTGAGATTGGCGAAATTCCAGACAATGATGTTGCCGACGTGGCCGTGATGTTCCGCAACGGCGGTGGCGGAGTTCGACGACTACGGCATCTACTGCATCCGCATTGAGACGGACCTTTGGGGAGGGGTGAATTGTGCGGAGGAAGATGGGATGGGACGAAAAAAGAAGTAGAAAAATTCGACTTACAAAATGCGGCGCGGTTTATAAGCTGGTTGCGGGGCTTGTTTTGACAAAAAAAGTCTGCAACGCCGCGCATGCGAGCTCGGGAGAGCTCGCCCCCATCGTTCGCATGCACCGTTCGTCTCATGCGGTTGCGGGGCAAAGAGGGAGATGCGCCCCCTTCTTTTTGGGGTTTGTCTGTCAAAAAAAAAATCCAAACCCTCATAGACCAACAGCGAACCAATCTCGCTGACGTGGAC
>CAVCAV010000126.1:3854-8311 GCA_963600165.1 Christensenella sp. UBA1685
GATTTTGACCTGTCTGATGTTAAGGATTTGGTGAAAGAGCTGCAGCATCCATTGGCTGTATTTGCCTACGGTGACAAGTCTAAGGCACAGAACATTATTGTTTCATTGCAAAAAGACGGCAAAAATTTCATTGTCGGACTTTCACTCAATCCTACGGTAAATGGTCGTCAGTTGGAAATCAACAGCATAAGAAACGTCTTTCCAAAAGACAATTCAGAATGGCTCAATTGGATAAATCAAGGCAAGGCTTTGTATCTTGACAAAGAAAAAATCCAAACCCTCATAGACCAACAGCGAACCAATCTCGCTGACGTGGACTACTTGGATTTGGACTTTGGGGGCCAAGGTCGTTGAAAAGTTTGGAACGTCAAAGGGTTTTAGGCGGGAAAAGAGGTGGAGAGCGCGAGGATTGGATCCGTCACCTCCAATAGAGCGTGTAAGGGCCGCCCATGCGAGCTCGGGAGAGCTCGCCCCCATACGCTTGCGCCCCCATAGAGGGTGCATTCTTCGCGCAAGCGAGCTCGGGAGAGCTCGCCCCCATCGTTCGCTTCATGTTCGCCCCCATCGTTCGGCCATAGATGGGGTCATTTTTTTCCGAGAATTCCGATTTTTCCGATTTTTCCGATTTTTCCGATTTCCGATTTTTCCGTTTTAAGGCGTTTTCGGCATGGAGGCGTTTTTAAAAATGGGGAGAAAAGGAAGCATGGTGTGCGAACACCAAAGCACGCCGTATAAAATGCAAGGCATCCCGTAAAAAATGCAAAGCATGGCGTGAACGGCAAAAAGCGAAAAACGCCTCAGTTATCAAGGGGTTTTGAAGGATAGGGAAAGAGAGTTCACTTTACATTGAGACCGCATTTTTTGAACATGCAGAATAAGGTCGGAAAAGTCCGCATCAGGTTACTAATCGGTAACCAAAGTAGGATAAAAAGTAACCATCAAGGAATCAAACAGTATAATTGTTCCAAAATGAACATCTATTCCAACGAAAATTTAATGTATAAAAAAATGGTAATTCGTTTTGTGGTTTGACGAAAGCTATATACCTTTGCAATAACGATGACGCTTCCAGGAGAAAGAGCTACCGCCCTATTGTTGATTAAGGTTATAGTTATTAGTTCCATCTGCATGCTTAATGCGCAACAAGCGGCAACAGGCAGCAACAAGAACCTTTAAAAGGAGAGGAATGTGCAGTTAAGTCTGTCAAACACTTCTGACAAACTTCTCACCTCTTTTCAAAGAAAATGGCCTAATCGGAAAAATCGGAAAAATCGGAATTTTCGGAAAAATCGGATTTTTCGGAATTTCGAGAATCGTTTTCCTGAGCGTTTTTGTCATTCAGACAACCCGCAATCCGCTTCAACGACAATCGCCGATGTGCATTGTCCGCTTTTACCGGATTGATAACATAAACAAGCCAGCACGTTGGCTTGGCGGTTCTTGCAATCGCAAAAGGGTATTCCATCGTGCATTAATTAATTTATTCATCAATATGTACATCAGTACACAAGAAAAATCACCATCACCAATGGTGTCGGACCTGTTCCATCTCGAGGACATGGTCTTCAGCTACTTCACTGCAGGTGGCTACCAGCAAACCGTGCCGCATGCCTCCATCGACGCCCTGCAGCTCTTCCGTCTCATCCACTACGACGGCGAGCTGGAGACGCACACAGAGGATTTGCGCCGTTTCTTGCGTGAGAAGAAAGAAAAAGAGTTCAAAGAGCTGAAAAACCGTTCGGCATTCGTTACGGCTTCAGCGGTGATGAACGGAGTGGACAAGTCGAAGAAGAGCATCAACGCCCTTTCGGGCCTGGTGTTCATAGACATCGACAGCCACAGCACCAAGGAAACGAAACGGCTCAAGGCCAAACTCGCAACCGACAAGACGTTGCCGTGGGTTCTCACCTTCGAAAGCGTACGCAACGGCGCGAAGGTGCTGGTTGGCTACGACCCCGAACGCTACACCACCGAACAGGTCTACACCGCTTTTTCGGCCTACCTCGTGGAAAAGATGGACGTTAACCCTGAGGACATCGACAAAGGATGCAAGAACTCCAACCGCCTGACCTACCTCTACGGTGACAAGGAGGCCGTCTTCAACGAAAGCTTCAACGGCACGCCAAAGGACGCGTTCCCCATGGAGGAATACATCGCCAAAGGCGAAAGCCTCTTCGGAAAGACACGACGGGCAAAGGAAACGTCGAAAAAGGACGCCGCCGGAGCGAACTCCGTACAAAGCGCCATGGATTCCGTTCTTTCCGAGACAAAGAAAGAAGCAGAGCGGCAGACCGACAACGTAATGAAAACGAACTTTCTGAACGTGGCAAAATATGCGCTGCTTGCAAAGGTCCACATCTGCGACGACTACGACAGCTATTTCCACTTCGTCACCGCCCTTGCCCACGACTTTCCGCACGACGAGGAAGTGAAGGAAATGTGCCGCAAGGTATGCCAAGTCTCCGACGGCTACGACGAAGCCCACTTCGACCAGCTCTATGCCGCCCAGGCCAACGATGTGCGGGGCGAAAACGAGGAAAAGATTACCGCCGGCACCGCCATGTATATGCTCATGAAAGCCCTCGGCACTGCCAGGCCATGGCCCCACGGCACATTCTCTCCGCAGCTCAAGCTTGACAGGCTTCCAGAAGTGATGACACGCCTTGCCGAACTCGACACCGACCCGCTTTTCTGCGACATCAACACCATTGCCGCCCTGACTATGTTGGGCCAGGCCAACGACCGCCTTTGCTACATCAATGCTACAGGGCAAATAGGCCACACCAACCTGTACACCCTTTTCATAGGCAAACCCGCCAGCAGCAAGAGCAAGATCAAGACCATCATGTACGACATGCCCTCGCTCGTCAACGACGAACTGAAGCGCAAGACCGACTGCGAAGTGGCCGAATGGAAGGCCAAAAACGCCGAAGGCGACACGAAAGAGCCCAAACCCCGTCTCCACACCTTCACCCTCTCTGCCGACACCACCACACGTGCGCTCGTCAACGGACTCGAGGCCAACGGCGGATGCGGATGCATCGTGACCACCGAACTGCAGCACCTTGTGGCTTCAAAGAACCAGAAAAACGGCTACGGCGACGTGGGTACGGTGCTCCTTCAAAGCTACGAAAGCGAGCAAGTGAGCATCGACCGCGCGGAAGAGTCGGTGAGAATAGACCGTGCACGCCTGTCTCTCGTAGGCACAGGAACGAAAAAGGCGCTCGAAAGGCTGATTGACCCCGATGCTTTCGACTCCGGCCTTGCCTCACGCTGCGGCATATACAATTTCCGCGACCAGGTGAGCTACATCGACTTCGGCCAGCGCCACTACGCTTACGAACACCGCAAGGAGATGGGCACGGAAGAATATCTGAAAGACTATTTCCACGACTTCTACCACACGTGCCAAACGCTGCGCAAGGACGTGGTGGTGAAAACCACGCCCGAGCAGGACACCGAGTTGCAACTGTTTGCCAGTGGAGCCTTTGTGCAGTTTCACGACCTGGTGTTCGCCGGCAACGGATACACGCAGGAAGACCTCTACGGCATGCCCATCCTCAAGAGAGCCGTCGACCGTGCGCTCCGCATCGCCGCGCTGCTTGCCGCGCTCGACCTCTTTGAGAAGCGCCGCAAGGAAGGCAAAACCACGTTCTTCGACGACAAGGCCCCTAAGAGCATCGGCGTGAGCGACGAACTTTTCAGTGCCGCCATACTCATTGCCCAAGTGCTCATGAACGAGACGTTCAAGGCCGTAGGGCCCATCATTGAGCGCATCAAGGAAGCTGAGAGCGTAAAAGACTACAAGAAGAACAAAGTCCGCAACAGCCGTATGGTAAACATCTTTCGGAAGCTTCCCTCAACGTTTACCAGCGACACCATGGTGAAATGCGGAGGCATTGGACAATCGCGCGCCTACGACTACCTTCATCGCTACAAGGACAACGGATGGGTGGAATGCCTGAAAAGCGGAGTTTACGAGAAGCTGCCCGGCAGCCCCGGTTATGAAGCCGCCGCTGCCAACGGCACAGCCTCTTCGCCTTCCGGTTCGGCAGGGCAGCAATATGCCGCTTCGCCCTTCACGGCTGCCGACTCGTCGGCAATGAGCCAGGCGCCCTTGGCGGTGGCTGTGCCGCCGGTGGAGATGACGCACCGCTTCGCGAATGTGCAAATATGCAAATGAGCAAATGTGCAAATGAGCTGCGCCACGCACTGCACATGAGGGCGAACGATGGGGGCGACGTCTCCTGACGTCGCTTGCACGGCCCTAACACGCTCCATGGAGGCGACGATTGAATCGTCGCGCTCTACACGAAAAGTATTTCTGACAATTCATGGTTCATTCATGGCCGTTCGTGTTCTTCTCTTTGGAACATGAATTCCCATGAATGGACTATGAATTTTTCTTTGGACATGAATGTTCGTGAATTGACATGAATTCTTGACTCGTGTAGAGC
>CAVCAV010000127.1:0-8294 GCA_963600165.1 Christensenella sp. UBA1685
TCGAGTCCCACTAGGCACCCCTCCAAAGCGAGTCTTTTTCAAGGCTCGCTTTTTTTCGTATCGTGTGATTATAAGGCGCAAGCGCATAGGGGGAGAAGGCTCCTGACTTCGCTTCGCCGCTTGACAAGTTTTCCCCAATAACACAAAAGCCATTCTACGTCACCAACATTTGCCGCAAAAAGTCAAAACACGGTATTTGACAATCGTTTCGTTTTCATAAATTTGCAAATGTAAAGAAGTGGAGATATTTTCAGCCGCTCCGCCCAACACCCACGCCCATGAATCAATACGCTTACCTCATTGGCCACAGCACGATAGACGCTGCCCTTGAGCGCCAACTCGCCCGTCGCGGTTATCACACGCTGCGTTGCGACGCCACCGCCGACAATCTCGCCATTATGCACGCCGACGACCTCTGCATCGTGCTCAGCGAGGACGACTGCGCCGCCCTTCGCTTTTTGGAGCAATGGGCCGGGAGCATCCATGGTGAAGACCGTGCCTTCAAGCCCCGCGTGCAACTCGTGCTCAAGGACGAAGCCACCTATCAGGTGCTCCTGCGCTCCGACTTCAGCGACACCGTGAAAGCCACGCTCGACGTGGAAGCCTTCACGCTTCAGCGCATGTGGGCGGAACGCGTGCTGTGTCCGTTGCCCACGTTGAACAGCGACGGTAAAAACGCAGACGACGGCGCTTATGCCTATCCGCCTCTCGACGGCGATGAAGGGATAGACGCCGAAAGCGAACGTTGCGTGCACCTCGTGGTCTGCGAATGGAACGACTGGGCTGCGGCGCTCGCCGAAACGGCTGCTCTTGTGGCGCATTTCCCCAATTATGTACAACGCAACACATTGCGCACGCGCATCACCGTTGTTTCGCCCCATGCCGGGCAGTGCGGAGCCGCTTTCCGCCAGCGCCATCAGGAACTTTTCGCCCACAGCCACTACCGCACCGTTGCGTTCAACGCCAAAGGCGAACCGCACGTGACGGAAGTCCACCGGCCGCTCTACAGCGGAACGCGCGAAGACTTTGTGGACGTGGAGTGGGACTTCGTGGCCGCACCGCTCTCCCACCCTGCCGTACGGACAAAGTTGGCCAAATGGGCCGCGAGTCCGCAATGGCAACTCACGCTGGCGCTCTGCGGCGATAGCGACGCCGAAAACGTGGAAACGCTCCTTGCTCTGCCTTCCGAACTGGCCGAATGCGGCACCACGGTGCTCGTCCGCCAACACGACGACGCCCTGCTGCGCACCCTTCGCCACACTCCGCGCTACGCTTCTGTCTTTCCCTTCGGCATGGACGCCACGGCCTACGACACTTCCCTGCCCTACGTACGCATGGCGCGTCTGCTCAACTGTTTCTACTCCGCTTCCTACAACGGACGGAGCGACGTGTACCATTTCTCTCCCGAAGAAGAAGCGCGCGAATGGGCCAGCGTGCCCTCCTTCGCCATGCGCGCCTCCAACGTGAGCAACGTGTTGACGTTTCCGACGAAGATGCGCAGCCTCGGCCACAGTTCCTTTGAACCCCACACGTTCTACGCCCTGTCGCAAAAGGAAGTGGAAACGCTCTCCGCCGTGGAGCACAACCGCTGGAGCGTGGAACGTCTGCTCGCCGGCTACCGTCCGCCCACCGATGAGGAACGCGAAACGATACGCACCAACATCGAAGCCCACATCCGTGCCCGCAGCGAGGGAAGCGACAAAACCGAAACGGACCTCAAGCGTACGTTCAAGAACGAGCGGCACGTCCATTTCGACCTTTGTGCATACGCCGAACTCGAATGCGACGCCACCGGCCGCGACGTGCGCGTTTACGACTACGACCTCACCGCCAGCATCCCCATCCTCGCCGAGCGTTTCCTTTCCTTGCAATAACTCCCATTTTCCATGTCCTCACCCGCTTTCACCCTCCGCTTCCTCACAACCGATGCGCTTCACCGCACCGGCGAGCGCATTGTGGCCACCACGTCCGAAGTTACCATTGGCTACGGCGAAGGGAACGACATATCCTTCCCCAACGACACGCCCTACGAGGACCGCACCATTGCCGTTGTCCGCAGCAATGCCGACCTCGGCGAAGCCCCCGACGGCCAGCCTTCGTGGCGCATTGTGTGCACATCAAGCACCGAACCGCCCGAAGTGAACGGAACGTCAGTGCCCATCGTGGCCAACCTCTGCGACGGCGACCGCATCTCCTTCGGTCACGGCCGTCACGCGCTGCGTTTCCACACGGGAAGCGGCGGCATTGCCGTGGCCTCGGGAACGGTAGCCGCCGTGGGCCGTCCGAAAGGCTTGCGCATAGCCCTTTGGGCGTCCATCCCCACACTCATTCTCGTGGCGGCACTCCTTATTATAGGATGGACATTCCACCAGAGGACGAAAGACGAAAGTCTCACTGCCGAACAGGTAGACGACACGCGCGCTTCCGTGCTCCAGCTCAACGTGGACAGCATCAAACTCCTCCGCATCGTGGGCACCGACACCACGCTAGTGGAAACGATGGCTGCCGGCGGCGAGGGCAACCATCCCATTGTGGGCACGGCTTTCGTTACGACAGACGGACTGCTCGTCACGGCACGCCACTGCATCGAACCCTGGCTCAACAATCCCGAAGTGCTGCGCCTCACCGACCCCACGCAGGCCAAGGACCGCGCCACGCTTTGGGCATTGAAAGCCGAAACCTACAACCAGCTCCATGCCCTCGAGCCCGACACCGTCTACCTCATGGCGAGCGTATGTTCGCTCTGGCGCTACCAGGGCGAAGAGACCATTTTGGTGAAGAGCATGCCGTCCACAGCGTTCCGTTACAACGCTTCGCACGACGACATTGTGGACCTCGGCGACTACTCGCACGAATATTACTGGCGCAGCCTCATGCGCCGCCACCAACGCACCGACATGATGCGCGGCGACGTGGCGGTGGCCCGTTGGCACGAGAAGGGCAATGTGCAGTTGGCTTCGCCCGACGAACTGGCTAAAGCGCTGAAAGGTCCGGGCACGCGGTTGGCCTTCTTCGGTTATCCCGACTATGCCGACCTGCGTTTGGAGAACACTTCCGACGAACTTCGCCGCCCGCTCCGCCGCGCCGACGACGACACCACGGCCTACGATATGCTCTGCCACAACGGCGACCTTCGCCACGGCTACTCGGGCGGCCCCGTCATGGCACGGCTCGGCGCAAAGGCCGTTTGCGTGGGTGTGGTGTCGGTGACGGATGCTCGCGGCAACGAACGCATATATTCCGTTCCCTCCTCTGAAGTTTGGAGGGTGGGGAAGGGAATGATAAAGAACAATTCATCAGCACATTAATACGGTGCCGTGTAGAGCGCGACGTTCCAAACGTCGCCTCCATAGAAGGTGAACATTCGCACATTGATTCTACTATGACATACCACACAGACGCCCACATATCCTCACTGGCCATCGCCGGCTATGCCGACGAGCGCACGCTGTGGCTTTTGCTTCGCGACGTTGCGCAGCAACTCCGTACGCTCCACGCACAAGGCACGACACACGGCGCCCTCGACGCACAGCACGTGACGGTTCAGGGAAAGACATTTTTTCTTGTTGAAAACACAAGCGCCGACGAAACGGCCCCGGCCTCAGCCCCCGACGACATCTGGGCGCTCGGTGCTTTGGTCTACCGGCTTGCCCTGGGGTGCGAACTCTTCGGCGGACGCGGCCAGAAGGCACAGAATGCCGACACGCCGCTTCCCGTGCTTCGCAACGGCTGGAACGAGCTGAACCGCCTTGTGCGCCGCATGCTCGACTGCTCGCCCGCCATGCGTCCCACGGCAGAAAGCATTGCACACGCGGCCGAAGAAGCCTTGTCGCACCCCGCAGTTCCGCATTGGCAACCACAAAAGTCGGCTCTTGCCGAAAATGCTCTGCCCACCGACGAACTGGACCGCCTCTGGCCCGAGAAGTTTTAAACCTTGAAACTATGAAACGCCTCCTCCCATTATACATAGCCGTCCTCGCCTTTGTCCTTGCCGCCACGGCTGCGGCACAGACGGGCAACAAGGAGCTCGACCGTCTCGTTGGCATAGCCACCATGCTGCGCTCTGCCGACGCTGCCGTGTTCAACCGTGCGCAGAAGATGCTCGAGGACGACGCGCTGTGGACGCCCATGGACGAACTCGGACGCCTGCAAGCCACTGAATGCACGCCCGCCGAAAAGGTGACGCGCTTCAAGCTCAACCGTCTGCTCTCCCGTGCCGACGGCCAACGCAAATACGTCACTTCGCGCGGCGACTTCCTCAACGGCGAGGACGAGCGCTACGACTACTCGCTCTACGAACGCTCCCTCCGCGCCCGCCAAAGCGCCACCTATTCGCTGAAAGGGCGCGTGGGCCAGCAGACCTTTGTGCTCGTGCCCCACAGCGCCTCCGCCAACGGCCTTTCGCTCAGCGTGTCGGCACCGGGTGTCACGTTCAACGCGCCCAAGAAGCTTCCCAACGGTTGTTTGCTCGTCAGCACAGCCGGCAAACTCTCCAAAGAACAGCGCATCACGCTTTGTGTAAAAAATGCGAGCGCCGCACCGCAGTCGTTCGTGCTCATCAACCACAATTCCCGAAAATGAAACGTTTCCCCTTCCTCATCCCCGCACTTTTGCTCTGCGCTGCCACGGCCTCGGCCCAGCAGCCCGACGGGCGGCAGTGGCGCACGGCGGCCAACCGTGTGGTAACGGCGGGAAACCGTGCCTACGAAGCGAGCGACCGGGTAGCTTTGCGCAGCCACATCGCACAACTTCAGCAGCTGCTCGCCGAAGCTTCACGTTCGGGAACGCTCTCCACGGCCGACTCGCTCGTCTTCACCGCCGACTGGCTCAAACTGCGTGCCGACCTTTGCTACGAACAGGCCGCAGACACCGCTGCTTATTTTGCCGAAGCCGAACGCCTTTTCCGCCAGGCACAGGACATCTATGCCGCGCGGCCCGACCTTGTACAGGGACACGTCACTACGGTGCTCCACGAAGAACTGGCCCAACTCTGCTACCGCCAGGAGCGTTACACCGAAGCCCTTGCGCAGATGGACAGCGTCGTGGACCACTACGCCGCGCGCATAGAGAACGGAGAGATTGCGCCGGGCGAGGCCGACTGTGCCGACGAGTACGACCGCTACCTCATGCAGTTGGCGGCGCGCGCCATGTGCCGGGCACACTGCCGCGACTTTGCGGGAGCACATGCCGACATCGACGCTGCGCTCCAAAGCTTTTCGGTACGCCAGGGTGCCTCCTATGCCGAACTGCTCCGCCGCAAGGCAAAAGTGCTGATGCTGGAAGACGAAGCGCGCAGTTCGCACGCAAATCTGCCGAAAGCGCTCGTTCTTTACCGCCAGGCCTTTGCGCTGCAGTGCCAGACGTGTGCCGAACGCCTCCTCTCGCTCGATGCCGAGGGCCGCACCTCGTTTTGGCTCCACACGCGTCCATTCGTGACGGACTGTTTCAACACGGAAGGAGCCGACGCCTCACTGCTCTACGACGTGGTGTTGTTCCAAAAAGCGCTCCTGCTCCATTTGGCCCAAATAGAAAAACAATGCACAAGCGCGGCTGCCGCCCGCAAACAGCTTGCAACGACGTGGAAAGACGTACAGCGCCAGCTGCGCCAAGGCGAAGCCGCCGTGGAGTTTGTGTGCTATCCGCTCCACGGCCGTGAGCGCATGGGCGCCCTTGTGCTCAAGCCGCAGGGAACACCCGTGTGGGTGCAGATGCCCGACCCGCAGGAAGTGACGGGCCACGTCCCCGCCTCGTCTGCCGAAAGCGTGGCAGAATGTATCGGTTCCACGTCGCGCCGCGGCAAGGACGAACTCTACGCCGACTCGCTGCTGCGTGTTAAGGTGTGGCCCGAAGCGTTGCGCAGCGCGCTCCGCGGCACACGCGCCGTGCTCTTCGCCCCCGACGGCTTCCAGCACCGCCTTGCCATGGAATACCTGTGGCCCGAAACGGCTCCCACCATGCGCCTTTTCCGCCTCACCTCCACGCGCCGCCTGCTCGACCGCCGCAGCGTGGCAAAGCCAAACGGCAGTGCGCTGCTCTGCGGCGACGTGGACTACTACGCCCGCAGCGCTCCCGCCGCCACGGCGAACGACTCGCTCGCCTTCCATTTCTACAGCGAGAGCCACACGGAGTTTCCGCTCCTCGCCCACTCTGCCGAGGAGATAGAGGGCATACGCCGCACACGCCGGTGCAGCAGCGACACGCTCCTTTGCGGCGCACAGGCAACGGAGGGAACGTTCCGCAAACTCTGCACGCGTTTCCCGCTGGTGTTTCTTTCCACCCACGGCAACTTCAATGCAGCAGCCACGCCCGAGGGCACCGACCTCAAGCCTTGCCTTACGGACCGTACGCTTTCGGAAAACGTGGTGGCGCTTTCGGGCGTGAACACGTCGCTTACGTCCCACAAAGAAGGCAGCGCCACGCTCGCCGACGGACTCCTCTCTGCCCGCGAACTGGCGGACATGGACCTTTCGGGCGTAAACCTTTTCGTCATCTCGGCGTGCCAAACGGCGCTGGGCTTCATCACCTCCGACGGCGTGTACGGTCTGCAGCGCGGACTGAAGCAGGCCGGGGCCGGCGCGTTGCTCCTCAGCCTTTGGAGCGTACACGACGAAGCCACCGCCACGCTCATGCAGACGTTCATGCAAAACGTTCAACGCGGCCTGTCGCTCCACGATGCGCTCACCGCCGCACGCAGCGCCATGCAGTCGCAGCCTTCGTCTGAAAACGCAGAGCCGTCTGCCAACGCCGCTCCCCGCCGCACTTTCAACGCCGCGCGGCTCCGCAACAGCGCCAAAGCCGTTGCCGCTGCCGACGACCCGCGCTTCGCATCGCCGCAATACACCGATGCATTTATCCTCATTGATGCCTTACCCCAATAACCCTACGACTTATGCACATCAAGAAAATCATGGCTCTCGCAGCCTTTGCCCTCACCACGCTCGCCGCAGCCGCACAGGCTCCGGGCGGTAAACCCGCAGGCGGCAATGCTCCCGCTGCCGGCACGCCCGGCGGAACGAACGACGAAACGCGTTGGGAGGTTTCGGTCAACCAAATGCCCCCCGACCTCCGCCGCCGCATCAGCCGTGTGGCGCGCGACATGCAGCACAGCAACGGCGCCGACCGCGGACTGCTCACCGACATTCTCAAAGGGGCGGGATTCTCCACCGTGTCGTCCATCATCGACATCGTGGCCAACGAAACGATGAACCTCGTGAAGTACCGCAAGCAGCAGAAGCAGAAATGGATGCAGATGATACAGAACGAGTGCAACTACACCGACTCGCTCAGCGCCGTCAAGGGTCTGAACGACTTCTACACCACCTACTCCACCGTGGGTGCCCTTGACCCGTCGGACATGAACTTCGACGGCATCAGCATTCGCGGCATGCGCAACAACCAGGAGGTGGTGTACCTCTCGTGCCACATCGACACCACACGCATCGAGCACCTCTACCGCCACAGCAAGTTCCACCTCGTGGTGGACACGCTGGCTTTCTATCCCCTCGCCTGCCATCTGCCCAACGTGCAGGCCAACGGCATTCGCACGATGCGGCAGATGCAAAAAGGAAAGGACGGGAAGAAAAACGACAAGGAGAAAAACAGCGACGAGCGCGACAACTCTTACCTCTTCAGCGAACGTCAGGGACTTTCCGTGGGGATGGACATCAAGCTCACCTCTTCGTGGATCAACGAGGCCGTCATGCTGATGCGCGACGTGGAGCTCGGCAACTTCAAGCTGACCGTGAACATTCCCGACGGCTGTTCCGTCTACACCTACTCGCGCAAGCAGATTGACGAGAACCGCCGCAAGATGGCGCAGCAGCCTGCTTCTTCCGCCTGGCGCGGCAAAAACGAACCGCGCGAGCAACTCGACACGACGTATCTCTCCATCGAGGGCGACTGCTTCGTAGTGCCGCGTTCGTACATGCCCACGGCCGACGGCACAAGCCGCTGGGGTACGGGCGAATACAACATGAAGGTACGCTTCCGCGAGACGTGCCAGTTTTCCAACGACGCCACGCAGAACGAGAAGCTCCGCCGCTGGCACCACGACTACAAACAGCTCCGCCGCATGCAGCGCAAGGGTAGCGAAGCGGGCGAATATCTGCGCACCATTTGGCAGCAGAACGGCAACACGTTCGTGAAGACCATTGTGAAACAGGCGCTCACCACCAGTGCCGGCGCTGCCCACCTCACGGAAAGCAGCGCTTCGGGCGGCAAAGGCGCTGCCGGAGGAGGCGCTGGAGGCGGAGCTGCAGGTGGACAGCAGGGCGGAGGACAGATGCCCGCCGGCG
>CAVCAV010000128.1:0-8191 GCA_963600165.1 Christensenella sp. UBA1685
CGTGTAGAGCGCGACGATTCAATCGTCGCCCCCATAGAGCGTGTAAGGGCCGCGCAAGCGAGCTCGGGAGAGCTCGCCCCCATCGTTCGCCCAATCGTTCATTCATTGTCCCATTCTTCCCCATAAGATTTTCATACGAAGTAAAATATTTTGACAAACCATCCCTCCAAGTTAGAACAAAGAGACTTCAAAAACGGCCTCAACGCGCACTTTGCTTCACTCCAAAGCACGCCGTAAAAATTCCTAGGCAGCAAATAAAAATTCCAAAGCACCCCGAAATTCGTAGATGCCTTGGAATTTTCAAAACAATAATGCTGGAAGAAAAGAGAAACGGCCGTTTTATGCATTGATATACACATAGTTTTGCATAAAAGCCGTACCCCATGCGCTTCAAACGCATAATTATGCATTTCGTGGCAAACGCACACGCGGGCGAAGCAAGGGAATCAAAGGACTGTGCGATTCTCAACGGGCAGAAACGTTCGTCACGAAACGGCAATATTGTCCTCTTCTTCGGAAAATATTTTCCCTTAAGACAAAACGGCAGATGCTCGCCCGAAGAAAGCATCAGTCGAGCTCCACCACCGTGATGCCGGCACCGCCGAACTGCACGTGCTCGTCGCGGAACGAACGTACGCCGGGGACGGTGCGGAGATAGTTGCGCACAAGCTCGCGCAAAGCGCCCGTGCCCGTGCCGTGGAGAATGCGCACCTGGTTCTGCTCGAGCTGGATGGCGTCGTCGATGAAGAGCGCCACGGCCTGCAGCGCCTCGTCCACATGAAGGCCGCGCATGTCAAGTTCGGGACGGAAATGGAGCTTCTTCTCGTGCATGGCATCGCGCGTCTGGCGGCTCACGAAAGTGGCGGCCTGAGGCGTCTGCACCACAGCGGGACGTTCCGTTGCCTCGAGGCGCGAGAGATTGACGTTGGAATAGATGGAACCAAAGAGCACGCGGGCTGTCTTTCCGGCAATGCTTTCAATGCGCCCCACGCTCGTCTGGCCTTTTATGCGTACATAGCTTCCGGCCTCAAGAGGTGCCGTCTTGGCAGGGCTTGCCGAAACGGCTGCGCCCGACTTGTCGCCGCCGTTGCCGCCCCGAGCGAGAGCCGAAACGGCCGCCGCTTCCTGTGCAAGGTGTTTCTGGCGGCCGCTGCGCGGGTCCTCGCCGCGGCGCTGCTGACGACGCATGATTTTGGCCAATTTGCGGTCCACGGCATCGCCGGCGGCGGACTGCTGCGAGAGCTCTTCATGGAAGTCGGCGAGTTCCTGACGGGCCTCGCGCGTACGCTCTTTTTCGGCCTGTGCTTCCTTGATGGAGCGGATGGTGTTTTCCACCTTTGCATTGCTCTCCTCCACAATGCGCTTCGCCTGTTCGCGGGCCTCGGAAAGGATGGCGGCACGCTCCTGACGCAGCGTGGTGCTTTCACGTTCGAGGCGTTCCATCGATTCGTCGAGCTGTTTCTCGCGCTGGCGTATGTTTCGCCGTTTGTTCTCCCAGTAGGTGCGGTCGCGGATAATGTCCTGCAGATATTTGTCGCTCATCACATAGTCTTTGCCCACGATGTCGGTGGCATACTGTATGACTTCATCTGGGATGCCCGTTTTGCGGGCAATTTCGATGGCGAACGAACTGCCGGGGTTGCCTACCTGCAGCATGAAAAGGGGCTGCATCTGCTGGCGGTCGTAGAGCATGGCGCCGTTGGCCACGCTCGTGTGCGATTCGGCGTAGTGTTTGAGGTTTTGGTAGTGGGTGGTGATGATGCCCCACGTGTGGTTTTTCACAAAACGGTGGAGTATGCCTTCTGCCAATGCCCCACCGATCTGAGGCTCCGTGCCGCCGCCGAATTCGTCGATGAGCAGCAGCGAGGCGTGCGATGCCTTGCGCATCATCTGCTTCATGTTGAGCAGATGGGAGGAGTAAGTGGAAAGGTCGTTCTCCAGACTTTGCTCGTCGCCCATGTCCATCATGATGTCGGCAAAGATGCCGGCACGGGTGCCGTCGGCCACGGGAACGGGCATACCGCATTGGAGCATGTACTGCAAGAGGCCCACGGTTTTCAGGCAGACGGACTTGCCGCCGGCGTTGGGACCGGAAATGAGGAGGATGTGCTGGCCGCGTTCGAGGGTGACGTCGAGAGGAACGATGCGTCCGCCGTGTTTCGCAAGACTCTGTTCGAGCAGCGGATGGCGCGCCTGCACCCATTCGATGTGCGGACGGTTGTCCACCTCGGGAACGATGCAGCGGAACTGCTCGGAGAAGGCCGTTTCGGCACGGAGGAAATCTACCTCGGCAAGGAAGTGGAGCGAGGAGAGCATGTCGTTGACATAGGGGCGTATGTCGGACGTGAGTTCCTGAAGGATGCGTATCACCTCACGACGCTCGGCGGCATGAAGTTCGCGTATCTTGTTGTTGGCCTCCACCACGGCGGAGGGTTCTATAAACACGGTCTTGCCGCTGGCACTCTCGTCGTGCACAATGCCGCGTATCTTGCGTTTCAGCGCCGGCGCCACGGGGATGACCAGACGGCCGTCGCGCAAGGTGGGCGCCACATCGCGGTCGATATACCCCTCGGTCTGTGCCTCGGAAATGATGGAACGCAGACTGTGGGAGATGCTGCGTGTGGTCACTTCCATCTGGTGGCGGATGGAAAGGAGTTCGGGCGACGCCGTATCCTTTATTTTACCATATTTATTAAGGACGGCGTCGATGCATTTCACGGTCTGCGGGAAGGTGGGCACGTCTTCCGCCATGCGTCCGAGGGCGGGATAGCGGTAACGCACGGGCGCTGCGTCGGCTGCGGTTTCATCGGCCATTTCTGCCACCTCGTTCTCCGTTTCCTCATCTTCCTCGTCGTTTCGGCACACGAAGGCCTGGCGGTAAGAGATGACGGTCTGGAGCGATCGCTTGAGGGAGAACAGGTCGAGCTCCTCCATATAAGTACGTTCGGGTTTCACACGAAACAGGGCTTCGCGCACGTCGAAGAACTCGTTCTCAAGCTCGTCGTCCGTCTCCGCCTGAAACCGCGAAAACTCCCCGGCACGGGCCAAAGCCTCACGCACCCGGTCGGCATCGGTGAGAAACTGCAGACGGTTGTCCACCCACTCCGTGCCCAGCGTGGACATGCAGCGGCCCTTAAGCAGCGTACGTATTTCACTGAATCCTATCTTGCGTTCAAAGTTGTCGGGGTATATCATATGGCATACATAAATTTCTAATGCGAATGCAAAATTACGAAAAAAAGCCGTACCTTTGCTCAACGTTTGGCCACGCACGGCCGGCGCGCTAACCAGGTTCACCGAGAAGAACCATAATTTCCAGTTGATAATGGACAAACAAGTCAAGGTGAGAGACCGCATGTTCAAAGTCTCCATCAGCGAAGCCACCATCAAAGAACGCGTGGCAGCCGTAGCCAAAAACATCAGTACCGACCTCGAAGGGGAAAATCCCCTGTTCCTTGCCGTGCTCAACGGCTCGTTCGTCTTCGCCGCCGACCTCCTGCGCGGCATCACCACGCCCTGCGAAATCACCTTCGTACGCCTCTCTTCCTATTCCGGCACCTCCACAACAGGCACCGTGAAGCAGCTCATCGGGCTGAACGAGAGTCTTGAAGGACGCACCGTGGTCATCGTGGAAGACATCATCGACTCCGGACTCACCATGAAGGAGCTGCTCAAGACGCTCGCCACCCAAAACCCCAAACAGGTGCGCATTGCATCGCTCCTCGTAAAGCCCGGCAACCTCAAGGTGGACCTCGACATCCATTACCGCTGCTTCGACATCCCCAACGACTTCATCGTAGGATACGGACTCGACTACGACGGCGAAGGACGCAACCTCCCCGAAATCTACACCGTAGTAGAATAACGGGTGTTCTTTTTAGAAACGCCCCACAACACATAGACTTCAACTTTAACTAAACTGTACAACGAAACGAATATGAAGAATATCGTTATCTTCGGTGCACCCGGATCGGGCAAAGGCACCCAGAGCGACCTGCTCGTAAAGAAATACGGCTTCAAGCACATCTCCACCGGCGACGTGCTGCGTGCCGAAATCAAGAACGGAACCGAACTCGGCAACACCGCCAAGAGCTACATCGACAAAGGTCAGCTCATCCCCGATTCCCTCATGATCGACATCCTCGCTGCCACCTACGACGCACTCTGCCCCTGCGAAGGCGTCATCTTCGACGGTTTCCCCCGCACCATTCCCCAAGCTGAAGCCCTCAAGGCCATGCTCGCAGAGCGCAACACCGAAGTAGCCGGCATGCTCGAGCTCGACGTGCCCGAAGACATGCTCATGGAGCGCCTCATCAACCGCGGAAAGACTTCCGGACGCGCCGACGACAACGCCGAAACCATCAAGAAGCGTCTCGACGTATACAACAACCAGACTGCTCCCCTCATCGACTGGTACGAAAAAGAAGGCAAGCGCCACGCCGTAAAGGGCTACGGTTCCCTCGAGGAAATCAACGCCGCCCTCTGCGCCGTCATCGACCAGTTCTAAAGCACCCCTTCCCCACCCTTCCGCAAAGAGGTTATAAGGCACGCCCATGCCCGCACACGCGGCACACACGCGCCCTATAACCCCTTTGCAGCTTAACGGAGGAGTACACACACAACCATCATTCATCAACCCCACAAACCACACACACCGACATGGCAGAATCAAACTTCGTCGACTACGTCAAAATATACTGCCGCTCAGGAAAGGGCGGACGAGGCTCCATGCACCTGCACCGTGCCAAATACCAACCCAACGGAGGACCCGACGGAGGCGACGGCGGACGAGGCGGTAACATCTACCTCAGAGGAAACCACAACTACTGGACACTCCTCCACCTTCGCTACGAGCGCCATGTCTTTGCCGGAAACGGCGGAAACGGGTCGAAGTGCTGTTCGCATGGTTCCGACGGCGAGGACCGCTACATCGACGTGCCTCCCGGCACCGTGGCCTACAACGCCGAAACGGGCAAGTACATCTGCGACGTGGCAAAAGACGGACAGGTGGTCATGCTGCTCAAAGGCGGACGAGGCGGACTCGGTAACTGGCAGTTCCGCACCTCCACCAACCAGGCCCCGCGCTACGCACAGCCCGGCGAGCCGATGGAAGAAATGATGGTCATCCTCGAGCTCAAGCTCCTCGCGGACGTGGGTCTCGTTGGCTTCCCCAACGCCGGCAAGTCCACCCTGCTCTCCGCACTCTCCTCCGCACGTCCCAAGATTGCCAACTATCCCTTCACCACCATGGAGCCCTCACTCGGCGTGGTGGCATGCCGCGACAACAAGTCGTTCGTCATGGCCGACATCCCCGGCATCATCGAAGGCGCCTCCGAAGGCAAAGGTCTCGGTCTCCGCTTCCTCCGCCACATAGAGCGAAACTCCCTTCTCCTCTTCATGGTGCCCGGCGACACGGAAAACATTGCCCGCGAGTACAACATTCTTCTCAACGAGCTGCGCCAGTTCACCCCCGGCATGCTCGACAAGCACCGCGTGCTGGCCGTGACGAAGTGCGACCTACTCGACGAGGAACTGATGGAAATGTTGCGCGAAGACCTCCCCGACGACCTCCCCGTGGTCTACATCTCCGCCGTCACCGGCTTCGGCATACAAGAACTCAAAGACCTCCTCTGGACCGAACTCAACAGCGAGAGCAACAAACTCCAGAGCGTGAGCGAAGAGGGTTCCATCGTACACCGCGACCGCGAAACCGCCCTGCTCCAAAGCGACTTCGAAGACTGGACCGACGACTACGACGACATTGAAGTTGACCCCGACGACGACCTCGACGCCGACGACATCTACGACATCGAAGACCTCGAAGACTAACCTATCGAACGATGGGGGCGAAGTCTCCTGACTTCGCGCTCTACACGAAGATACCTTTATCGCTCATGCGAGGTCAGGAGACCTCGCCCCCATAGCTCGCCCCATCGCTCGCAAAGCACTCCCCATTTGCACATTCGCACATTTGCACATTTGCACATTTGCAAAGCGAAACATTCACACGCATGTCCCCCCTACTCCAATACCCCACAGAGCCTTCACACCGCGTGAAGGCTTTTTCTTCAACGCGCCTCTCGCCCTTTCCCCTCACCGATGAGGAAATCAGCGCCATGGGCAACTACGCCGCATTCAACGTCACCGACTACTGCGGCGATGAACCCCAACGCGTAAAGCGGAACAGACAATGGCTTGCCGGAGAACTCGGCATCGCAGCCGAACGCATCATCGTTCCCCGTCAAACCCACACCGACCACGTCGTCACGCTCGGGCGCGACTTCGTCAATATCTCCGCTGCCGAGCGGCAAGCACTCCTTCAAGACACTGATGCACTTATCACCGCCGAAGAAGGCCTCTGCATCGGCGTCTCCACCGCCGACTGCGTACCCATTCTGCTCTACTCACCGGAGAGGCGCGTCGTAGCCGCCGTCCATGCAGGATGGCGAGGCACGGTGAAGCGCATTGCACAGAAGTGCGTCAAGCAAATGGCCGAAGAGTTCGCCTGCAGCCCCTCCGACATCCGCGCCATCATAGGCCCCAGCATCTCCCCCGAGGCTTTCGAAGTGGGAGAAGAAGTTGTCGGTGCGTTCCGCGACGCCCGTTTCCCCATGGACGCCATCCTTTCCTATCGTCCACCCATGAAAGCCGACGGGCAAACGGAGAAGAAAGCGCACATCGACCTCTGGGCCGCCAACTCCTTCTTGCTCGAAGAAGCCGGACTCGACTTCTTCCACATACAAGCGTGCGGCACCTGCACCTACTTCCACTCCGACACGTTCTTCTCCGCCCGCGCGCTCGGCATCCGCTCCGGACGCATCTACTCCGCCATCATGCTCGAACAGGGCAAGTGACCCGCATCCACACATACCGACACAAAAAAGCATGCAGCCAAGCAAAGGACAGAACCGCCCTTGCTTGGCTGCATGCTTTATGTGTAAAATTGTTTAGGCTAACTTCACCTTGCGCGTCACATTGCCGACGCGAAGAATATATATGCCCTTCTCGAGCGAAAGCGTCACGCTTTTCTCCTGCGAATCTATCTTGACAGAGCTTACAAGCACGCCCGTCACGTTGTACACTTCCAGTTTCAGACCCGCAGCATTCTTGACGTGAACCGTACGGCCCTCCGTCGTCAACTGCACTTCGGATAAAGCAGAGGCCATAGGCGCAGGTTCAGGAGCGTCCACTTCACTCTCCGTAGCCATAGCGGCCAAAGGAGCAAGCAGGAAGGAAACGAGGAGAAATAGTTTAGAAGTATATTTTGCCATAAGCAAAAGTCGTTAAGAGGTGTATGGTATTATTCTATCAATGCAGTTGCTGCACACGCCGTGCATTTCAAACATAAAAGCCTCGGCGCATGGCGCACCGATAACGCATGCCGTGGTGCGCACAACCTTTCTCTTGCAAAATTAAGGCGAAATTCCGAAAAGCAAAAGAAAGCACCGTTTTTTTTTGATGCTCTTCGATTTCTTAGTACTTTTGCCACGCTCTTCCACATTCAAGGGGTGCAACGGCAAGTGCCGATGCTGAGATTATACCCTACGAACCTGCTACGGACAATGCCGGCGAAGGAATGATCGGGGAAAGATGCAAGAGGACGCGGACGGCATTAACGTCACACACCAAGCCGCCGCCACCTCAAACCCGCGTGTCAAGGCGCTTCCATATTGTTTACACGAAACGCTTCGCAAGGCCAAGCACGGGCACCGTGCCGCCTCGTTTTTCAACCCGCACACGCACCACACCCTCCCTACCGAATCTTCATTTCCTTTTTCCACGCTCCCGTCCTTACAAGCAAGAAGGAAGGGAGCCTATAGTTCATAGGGTGGTTCTATAAATTAGCTTTGTCAGATTTCGGTGCTATTTTTCGTCCAATTTGGTTGTGAACGAAGGAGCATAGCGGGCTATGCGACTGAGAGAACAAGCAAATTGGGCGGAAAAGAGCACGAAAGATGACAAAACGCTACTTTAGCGAACTTGCCCATAATTCGGTGGTAATTTATAGAACCACCCCCACACCTATCACAGCGCAAGAAAAGAACCATGGTACCCGTTCAATTCATCACCCACTCCACACCCGACCTCTCCTACGAAGAGTCCGCGCTTGAAGCCCTCCGCGGCGGTTGCAAATGGATACAGCTCCGCATGAAAGGCGCCGCCGACAGCGAAGTGGAACCCATAGCCCTCC
>CAVCAV010000129.1:0-4303 GCA_963600165.1 Christensenella sp. UBA1685
GATTCCCTATGGCTTTAAGGTTGCTAAATTCGGCATTTTTCCCGACATGAGCAACCATAGGCTTTCGAATCTCACACGGACGGCACTTTCAGAAAATTCCCAAGCACGGAATTCGTACGGCGCGCCTTGGTTTTGGGCGGCTGCGCCTTCTATGGAGGCGACGTTTGAAACGTCGCGCTCTACACGAAAGTTCCGCTTATGGAGGCGACGTTTGAAACGTCGCGCTCTACACGGCCTTCAAGCGACGCTTTGAGGGCGCAAGCGAATGGGGCGAAGTCTCCCGACTTCGCGCTCTACACGGCATCCTCGCGTAGAACGCGACGTTTCAAACGTCGCCCCCATAGAGGGTGCAAAGCCGCAAAAAAACTTAGCCACTCCTTCCGATTTCCTCCCCACCCAACGTGTTGGGCTCAGAGCAAATTGTTTGCAGACGTTCACATTTCTGCAGCCTCAACATTTCGGTACAAACACGCTAATCACGCGTGCGCACGCGCGCGCACTACACCGAAGTTTGTGCAAACTGCTGTCACCCTGTCAGCCAATGCAGCGAACAAAGAGCGTATCTCGCTGATTTAATGCACATTGTCAGCTGCCGTACAAGGTAACATCAGCTTCTCCGCCAGGGGTAATTTTTCGTCAAAACAGATAAAAATCGGTCAGCGTCCCAATTGATGCCAAACATTAAGAGAATACAACACCCTGCACTGATATGTTAAGCAGGCATGCGGTGTACGCCCTCTATGGAGGCGACGTTTGAAACGTCGCGCTCTACACGAGACAGGCACCTTGCTTCACGAAAGCGAAGTCGGAAGACTTCGCCCCCATGCGCTAGCGCCCCCATGTTACGCATCGACACCGTGCAGAACGCGACGTTCCAAACGTCGCCCCCATACGCGGAGCAAGGCACAACCCATTTGCACATCTGCACATTCGCACAGCGAAACCTCGCCCCCGCTGAAGGATGACAGCAGTTTGCACAAACTCCGGTGTATACGCGTGCGCGCGTATACCTACTTTAAAGCATAGTTTCTTTTACTCCCCATCTCCCCCATCCTACCCTTGCACGTCGCCACAAAAATTGGTAACTTTGCTCACGTCCAAACCACAGGTCCAAAGCATTGGGCCTCCTCCCCCGCCAACCTTTTTACAAACTCACACATAAAGCCATATGATGACAGACATAGAAATTGCCCACGCCACACAGCTCAAACCCATCAGCGAAGTGGCAGCCGCCATGGGCATCGGCGCCGACGACCTCGAACACTACGGCAAGTACATTGCCAAGCTCCCCCTCACGCTCATGGACAACCCCGAGCGCAAGGACGGCAAACTCATCCTCGTCACCGCCATCACCGCCACGCGCGCCGGCATAGGCAAAACCACCGTGAGCATCGGTCTGGCCCTCGGCCTCAACGCCATCGGCAAGAAAGCCTGCGTGGCCCTCCGCGAACCCTCACTCGGCCCCTGCTTCGGCATGAAAGGCGGAGCTGCAGGCGGCGGATACGCACAGGTGCTCCCCATGGAGAAAATAAACCTCCACTTCACCGGCGATTTCCATGCCATCACCTCGGCCCACAACATGATAGCTGCCCTCCTCGACAACTATCTCTACCAGCACCAGAAAGAAGGCTTCGGCCTGAAGGAAGTGCTCTGGAAGCGCGTGCTCGACGTGAACGACCGCTCGCTCCGCTCCATCGTCACCGGCATAGGTCCTGCCACCAACGGCATTGTCAGCCAGTCGGGCTTCGACATCACTCCCGCCTCCGAACTCATGGCCATCCTCTGCCTCGCCACGGACGAGGCAGACCTCCGCCGCCGCGTGGAGAACATATTGCTCGGATACACCTATGACGGACAGCCCTTCACCGTGAAGGACCTCGGCGTGGCAGGCTCCATCGTGGTGCTCCTCAAGGACGCCATCAAGCCCAACCTCGTGCAGACCACCGAAAACACCCCCGCCTTCGTCCACGGCGGCCCGTTTGCCAACATTGCCCACGGCTGCAACTCCGTCATCGCCACGCGCATGGCACTCCGCCACGCCGACTACGCCATCACGGAAGCCGGATTCGGCGCCGACCTCGGCGCAGAAAAGTTCTACAACATTCTCTGCCGCAAAACGGGGCTCTGCCCCGACCTCACCGTCATCGTGGCCACGGCACAGGGCCTGAAGATGCACGGCGGCGTGCCCGTCGACAAAATAAAGGAACCCAACCTCGAAGGCCTCCGCAACGGCCTGGCCAACCTCGACCGCCACGTACACAACCTCCAGGGCTTCGGCCAGAGTGTGGTGGTGGTGTTCAACCTCTTTGCCACCGACACCGACGAAGAGATGGCGCTCCTGCGCGACCACTGCGAGAAGGAGCTCGGCGTGCCCTACGTGGTGAACCGCGCCTATGCCGAAGGCGGCAAGGGCGCTGAAGAGATGGCCCGCGTGGTGGTCGACACCATTGAAAACCATCCCTCCACTCCCCTGCAGTTCACCTATGCCGACGACGACCCCATCCGCACGAAGATTGAGAAGGTGGCCAAGAGCATCTACGGCGCAGCGAGCGTGACGTTTGCCAAGCCCGCCCTCAACCGCATCAAGCTGGCCGAGGAACACGGCATGGACCGTTTCCCCGTGTGCATTGCCAAGACGCAGTTCTCCTTCTCCGCCGACGCCAAGCTCTACGGCGCCGCAAGCGGTTTCAACATCCTCATCAAGGACGTGGTGCTCAACGCCGGTGCCGAGATGGTTGTGGCCATTGCCGGCGACATCCTCCGCATGCCCGGTCTGCCCAAAGACCCTCAGGCCAACCACATCGACCTCGTCGACGGCGAAATCGTAGGCCTCAGCTGATTATATGGGGCGAACGATGGGGGCGAACGATGGGGGCGAAGTCTCTTGACTTCGCGCTCTACACGGCCTACCCCTCCATGGAGGCGACGTTTGAAACGTCGCGTTCTACACGGCACCCCCTCCCTCCAATCAACAAAGCGAGAGCGGACCAATTTTGGTCCGCTCTCGCTTTGTTCTTATCCAACAACACCCTCCACAAACTTCGTCCCTTACCCAACATTTTTAACCGAAGTCTTGAAAATTTTCCCCAAATAGGGTTACTTCTATGGCTCACGTGACATTAATCTGCATAAAGGAAGAAAAATTCACAAATGTCAGACCCATTTCAACAGAAAACAGAAATGAAACTTTTCAAAGGCTTTATGGCTTTGTTCATCTTGCTGACGTCTTTCTCGTGCAAAAACGGAAAAACCGACGCAAACGATTACACGGCAGAACGCGACTCTATCCTGCAAGACAACAAAGTAAAGACTCAACAGCTGGACGAACTCAACGGCGTTATAGCCACCATTGCCACGGGGCTCGACAGCATATCAATGGAAGAGAACATCCTGTTTGCCAACAAGGAAAGCAACGGACAACTGAACCGCAGCCAAATTGCAGAAAAACTTAAAAGCATGGCAGACATCCTGGCCCGGCAACGAAAGAAGATACAGACGCTTCAGGACTCTTTGGCCAGCAAAAAGTCGTCGCAAGGACTGGAACGTCTGCAAAAGGTGGTGAATTTCCTCAACCAGCAACTGGCGGAAAAGGACAAAGTGATACAGTCGTTGCGCGCCGACCTTAACAACTCGAAGAAAGACATTACGCAACTCCGTGCCTCCCTTTCCGAAATGTCCACCAGGGCGGCCAATGCAGAACAGAAGACCACCAATCTGACAAAGGCGCTAACGAAGCAAGACGAAATGATCAACGAGTGTTACGTGAAAATCGGCACGAAAAAGCAGCTGTCTGCAGCAGGTTTGCTGAAAGGCGGATTCTTGAAAAAGAAGAAAGTCAACTACGAGGAAGTCGACAAAAGCAAGTTCAACGCCGTAGACATCCGCAAGTTCCGCGAAGTGACACTGCAATCGAGCAATCCTAAAATACTGACACCGCTGCCCAGCAACCGTTCGTTCCATTTTGAGGAGAACGGCGACGGCACCTGCACGCTTGTCATCACCAACCCCACCGTATTCTGGAGCGTAAGCAATTTCCTTATTATACAACTCTAAAGGGAGGCAATTTACAGCCCTCTCAAACCTTACCCGCTATGATTAAAAAGATTTTCCTTTCACTTCTGCTCTGCACCATGTGCATGTTCGCCATGGCACAAAGCACAACCACGACCCACATTGTTCAACGCGGCGAGACGCTCGAAAGCATTGCCGAGCAATACAACGTTAGCGTAGACGACATCAACAAGGCCAACCCCAACACGGACGGCATTATCTATGTGGGGATGAAATTGAACATTCCTGTTGG
>CAVCAV010000129.1:5059-8083 GCA_963600165.1 Christensenella sp. UBA1685
TGCCCAAGACGCCATCATCTTCCGTGACGGCCGCGTGAAGTCCGTCAAAATCATTCAGACGAACAACGACAAGACGCTGTTCAAAGGATGGGGCGACAAGAATGCCGCAGAGGAATATGTGGAGAACACTAAAGTGTTCATGCTGAAGTTCAAAACGCGCGGCAACGTGGTGTTCGGCGCAAACGGCGAACGCATCCTTACAAACTCCGAGCGCACATACATTCCGAAAGACGCCATTGTGGTCTATTACAAAGACGGCAGGGAAGTGCCGGCCTATAACCTTACGATGGACGCCAACATCATTTCGTTCAAAACGAACAGGAAAAGCAAGGACAGGCCGATATACTCTCCCAAGGCAGAAGTGTTCATGATAAGCTATCCCGACGGCACACGCGACATTCTGACCAATCTTGCCGTAGAGGAACAACGGCAGCGCGAGCGCGAAGCGGAAGAGCAACGGCTCAAGGCACAACGGGAAGCAGAAGTGGCCGATTCCATAAAGGCTGCAGCCATTGAAGAAGCCGCCTCCGCTACCAATCCAAAGAAAGCGACCATCGTTACCAAGAAAGGCGCCCGCATGAAAGTTTGGATTTGCAAAGACTCGCCGACAATGGTCTCTTACAAAAAAGACAACTCGGCAAAGGCCCCCGTCTTCAACATGAGCAAATCGAAAATCAAGGACATTGTATACTAAACCGCAAATACAACCATGGGAAGAAATTCTTTCATAACGGCAATCATCGCCTTGCTTTTTGCCTTCCTTCCCACCAAGAGCCTCGGACAGGATGTGGCGTACTTGCGCCATGTCGTGCAGCGTGGCGAAACCATAGAAACTTTGGCCGAACGTTACAGGCTGACAACGGACATGCTGAAGACTCTAAACTTGGGAATGGATACCTTTCATACGGGGCAGGAAATCGTCGTACCCGTAGACAAAAGATATGTGGCGATGAGGGCTGATGAAACCGACGAAGAAAAACTTCAGGAAATAGCCGAATATTTTGAAGAATATCAGAAAGCTACCCAAATATTCAATGCAAGAGACTACAAGAAGGCCGAAAAAGCGTTCGAACATGCCGCACTACTCTCGTTGAGCATTCCGGGCGAAGAAGCCTACTTCGGAAAAGCCATGTGCAACTACAACCGCAAGAAATGGAAAGCCGCCATTGAAGACTTTTCGCAGGTAATAGATATAGAGGATTGCCCTGAAGAGTTGCGCGAACAAAGTCGACTCCTACGCGCCAATGCTCAAGAAAAGCGCGACGCCAGAAGGCAGCGGACAGCCGAGTTCTTCGGAAATTTGTTGCAGACTGCCGCAGAAGTCGGAACGGCCTATCTGGCTGCGAGCCAAGCCAATGCCGGTATGGGATACAACTACCCGTCCCTTCCTCAAGGCAAGAGTTTGGGGAGCATGAGCGAAGCCGAGTTTACCAACTATGTGAATAGCAGCTTAACACAACTTGCCAACTATTCCTGCATGCAAGTAGAACAGCAATGGGCACAAGAGAAAATGCAAATAAACACGATGTTCATCAACACCTATCGCCAGCTGCATGGCGGCGAAAGTCCATCTGCTGAAGAAGTGGAAGCCAACTACAACTACCTAATGCAGATTAAAGCCAATGCATACAGCGCCAGGACAAGGGCTAACAGCGGAATGTACGGCGAGGAAGAAAGCAGTTCAACAAGACAGAAAACCTCATCGGGTTACAAATGCGCTCAGTGTCTAGACAAGCACGTCTGCACCATATGCAATGGCACAGGTTGGCAAGATTCCGGTTTGGGAGACCTTCACGACCACGGCGGAGGTGTTGGCAAGATTAAATGTGGCAACTGCAAAGAAAGCGGCAAATGCCCCTTCTGCAAATAATACGGAAGAGGGCTGCTTAGCCTCAACAGCTGCATTAATCCATGAAAATCAAAGAACTGACGGCGGACGAACAACTGTTCTCCACGTCAGATAGGCTCACAATTATTCACTTAGAAGTTGCGCACGACACGGTTTTAGTGTACACACAATCATGAAAACAAAAATTTTGTCTTTCTTGGCAGTCCTCTTTGTAGGATTTGCATTCGTCAGTTGTTCTAACGATGACGACAGTCCGTCAAATAAAGAACACGATGGCACTCTCTACGGTGAATGGGTGCAAACTAACGACGGAAAGAAATATGTCCATGACTACTATTCTTTCTATTCAGACGGAACGGGTTGGCACGGGTCTTACGAGAGCGACATTGACTGGGTCAACGAAGACGAAGAAATAAAATGGTATACCGTTGACAAAAAGTACCTGTATATTAACGGTACAAAATACCAATATTCCTGTGATGGTTCATCACTACGCATAGGAAACAAAACATACCGAGACAAATAACATATGCACCAGCCCCGTAAACTAAACGGAGAGGGCATGAGTTTTTAAGTTTAGTCGTGGTCAATACTTGCCATTCGCATTCCCTTTAAAGGGAACAGGGATGGCAAGGTATTGACCACGACTTTTATGCGTGAAAGAAAGAGTTGTTACCCCTTGCCCAAAGTTTCTATCTCTTCCTCCGTCAAGCCGGATGCTTGGGCTATAGTCTTGACAGGAATGCCTAACGACAAAAGGTTCAATGCCATTTGTTCTTTGGCTCTTCTCTCGCCTTTTGCCAAACCTTCTTCAAGGCCTTCTTCACGCCCCTGCTCGCGGCCTTGCTCCAAGGCCGTATCTATGGAGTTCTTCACATCGCGGTAGGCTTTCAGGCTGTCTTCGTATTCCCTCAACTCCGTAGGCGTGAATTTGGCGATTTCTGCTTCTTCGAAGAGTTTCGAGAACACCTTTTCTTTCAGCGCTGCCGGTTGGCGGTCGAGGCGGGAGAGGTTCTTGAGTACATAGAGCCACTTGTCGTAGAGCGTGACGAGTTCGTCTTCCGTCTTGTCGAACTTCGCTATTTCCACATATTTAAATGAGAGTTTGTCGTTGAACACTTTGTGGGTCTTCTTGTCGAGCAGCCCCACGTCGTGGTTGATGTCCGCAGCGTCGA
>CAVCAV010000130.1:0-7951 GCA_963600165.1 Christensenella sp. UBA1685
GTTGTATTGAACGTGCAGAGTAAATTGCGCGGCGAGCGGCCTGGAAGGCCACCACATGCGCCAAGACAAATGCTTATGCGGTTGATGTGGTGGGCTTACAGCCCGCAACATTACCGCTTGCATATACCCAGGCCGCGTCACTTCGTGCCGTGACCTGGGCTTACGAGTGGTGGCCTTTCAGGCCGCTCGCCGCGCATAACGGAATGGACAAATTGCTATTGAACTTTACATGCTGTCCGAAGAACTTTATTTACTGTTCGACGAACTTTACTTACAGTCCGAAGAGCGAGGAGAAGTCGGTCATGTCGAAGATTTCCTTCACGGTGCTGTTGAGGTTTTTCACCTCCACTTTTCCGCCGTTTTTCTGTGCTTTCTTCAAGAGCGTGATGAAGACGCGCAGACCTGAACTGCTGATGTATTCAAGGCCTTCGCAGTCGACCACCACGTGACGGGTGTCGTCGTCGGGCATCTCGTTTACGAAATTGAGGAAACTTTCGGCACTGACCGTGTCGAGATAGCCTTTTACTTCTACGGTGGTTGTTTCGCCGCTCTTGTTGCTTTTGATTTCCATAATGGGTGAGTTTTGTGTGGTTGTTATTTCTCTATTGGGTGAAGAGGCGCGTCAAGCCTCAAGTCGTTTGGTCATCATGAGTTTGTTCATGCCGTTCTCGCGCTTGTAGTCTACCTCGTCCATACATTTGTTGATGAGGAAGATGCCGAGACCGCCCACGGGCCGCTCTTCCACGTTGCGCGAGAGGTTGGCATCGGGCGCCTTTGTGGGGTCGAAGGGCTTGCCACTGTCGGTGAGCTCGAAGCGGAGCGTCTTTTGCTGCGGGTCGAAGAGCGCCTTGAGGTTTATCTTTCCCGTTTCCTGGGGAGGATAGGCATAGTTCACCACGTTGACAACGGCCTCCTCAAGGGCAAGGCGCAACTTCATCTGCTGCGGCACGGTGAGGCCGGCTGGTTCGCAGACCGTCTCGAGGAACGGCGGAAGTTTCAGTGTTTCTTCCATGCGGTTGTCTATGATGAGGGTGTGGCACGTCTGGTTGGAAAGCACGAAGAGCGTGAGGTCGTCGCTCTGCTCGGCATTGCCCACAAAGTCGGCCAGACGGCTGCGGATTTCGGTGATTACCTGATGGGCGGTTTTGCCCGCGAGTTCGGTGAGGATGCGTTCCACGCGCTCTTCGCCCATCTGTTGCTTCTCTTCGTTTTCGGCCTCGGTGAGTCCGTCGGTGTAGAGCAGGATCGACTCGCCTTTCGCCAGCGTATAGCTCTGCTCCGTGTAGTTCATGCCGGCAAAGAGTCCGAGGGGAAGTTTGGGCTTGAGGGGCAACTTGCTGCAACCGTTTTCTTTCGAGAAGAGATAGGGTGCGTTGTGGCCGGCGTTGCTGTAGACAATTTCGCCGGTTTCGGGATAGAGAATGCCCGTAATCATCGTTACGAAGAGGTCGGTCTGGTTGTTGCGGTTGAGCATGTTGTTGAGCTGCGCGAGGATGTCGTTGGGATGCTCGTGGCGGCCCACCAGACAGCGGAACATGGTGCAGGTCATGGACATGACGATGGCGGCGGCCACTCCCTTGCCTGACACGTCGCCGATGGCAAAGTAGAGTTTGCCGTCTTCAATCTGGAAGTCGTAGAAGTCGCCCCCTACGCTGCGTGCGGGAATGAGGAAGGCGTCGATGTCTGTCTGCTCGAAACCTTGGGGAAGGACGAAATCGGTGGGCAGAATCTCCATCTGTATGCGGTTGGCCACGGCAAGCTCGCCGTTGATGCGCTCTCTTGCTTTGGTGGCGGTTTGCAGGTCGTTGATGTAGGTTTTGAGAGACTGCTGCATGTGGACAAACGCGTCGTGGAGTTTACCGAAGTCGCCGCGGGTGGTGATGTCGGGCAACGAGGCGTCGAAGTCGCCCTTGGCAATAAGGCCGGCGGCGTCGGTCATCTGCCGTATGGGGCGCACCAGGCGGGAGAGCACGAGGTGGACGAGCACGGCGAGCAAGAGTATGCCGAGAAACATGATGGCGAGCACGATGAGCGTCAGCGAACCGAGTTCGGTTTTTATGGTGGAATAGGGACACACGCTGGCCACCGACCATCCCACGCAGCTCAGCGGGGTATAGTTGACGAGCACGTCGGTGCTGTCGAGCTCGCAGTGGAGCGAGCCTTTCTTTCCGGCGAGCATCATATTGCCCAAGGTGGTGTAGTCGTCGTCGTCAAGTTTTTTGGCCAGCGAATAGATGTCCTCCTTCATAATCAGGGTGGTGTCGGGGTGTGCGATGACCACTCCCTTCGGACTCAACATGAAGGAATAGCTGTTTTTGAAGGGCTGCACGGTGTTGAGTTCGTCGCTCAGGTCGGCGAGCGCCACGTCGGCCACCACTATGCCGCGGAGTTTTCCGTCGGAGTCCTTCAGCGGCTTGGCAAAGGAGGTGACCATGCGGTGCGTGCCGGTGCGGTCGATATAGGGTTCGGTCCACCTCACCCGTTCTCCGTTGACCGCGGTTTTGTACCACTCGGTCTGGGTGTAGTCGTACTCTTCAAAGGGTACGGTGTGGTAGACCATTTTGCCGTCGGGGAGTTCATATACGTAGTCCACGGGGGCGTGTGTGGACTTGGCATCGTTGTAGGAAATATAGCCTACGCCTTGGATGAGGGAATTGTTTTTCACCAGCTGGCCGATGAACTTCAGGGCGTCGGCATGACTCATGTCCTTGGAGCTCATCACTTGTTTTACGGTGAGCTCCACGGTCGACTCCATCCACTCCAGCTCGTCGTCGATGTTCTGGAGCGTGGCGTTCTGCAGGGCAAAGGCGTAGAGTTCGCCTTGTTTCTCTTCGAGTTTGTGTCCGTAGGAATTGAGCACGAGGGCTATGCCGCCGAAGATGCACCCGGTGAGAAGCACCAGGTAGAGATACAAACGTTTCTGGAAGGACATCGTGTTTTTTTTCATAATATGTGGCAGCTGGTTTGACAAAGGGTGTAAACGTAGTGTTTTTCGCCGTGCGCAACGGTGTGGAAGTGTGCGCGTCGGGCTTCGGGGGTATGAAGGAGCCGGGGAAGGTCGTCGGGAAGGCCCATGCCGGTCATTTTGGCAAAGGCTTCCTTGCGGGTCCAAAGGCGGGTGAAGGTTTCTTGAGGGTTTCGGCTTTCGCGGATGCTTTGCTGCTCTTCTCTCGTGAAGCAAAGGTCGGTCAGCTGGGCGTCGAGGCTGGAGGGTATTTCTTCCACGTCGCAGCCTACGGGACTGTTGTCCGTTGCGCACATGACGGCGCGGGGGCAGTGGCTGAGGCTGAAATGGAGGTCGGGCATTTCGGGGAGGAAGGGTTTGCCGTGCTCGCCGTAGGCGAACGGGGACAGATGGTGCACGCCGAGCATTTCGCAGAGGAGGAGATAGGCTGTGGCACACTGCAAGCGGTCGGTGGGCAAGCGGTAGCTTTCGGCCTGGCGCCGTCGCCAAAGGGGCAGCCGTTCCAAGGCCGCGTTCACGAGTTCCAACGTGGGTTGAAGGGGTATTTCGCGAACGAGGTAGCGTGCCCGTGGCGGTTGCGTTTTGTGTGCGTCGTCTTCCACTTGTGTCGTTTAGCTAATTTAGAGGTTAGACTCTTGGACAAAAGTAGGAATTTTTCGTTAGGAACAAGCATATTGGTGTTAAAAAGTTGGGGAAATGGAATGATAGTGGTGGCGGGTGGGGGAGTAATGTTCAAAAGATGTATGAATTTCAGCAGAATGAATTGTGCGGCGAGCGGCCTGAAAGGCCACCACCCGTAAGCCCATGTCACAGCACGAAGTGACGCGGCCTGGGTAATGGCCACCCTTAAAATAAAACGTTCAAAACAAATAAAACAGGCTGCGCCTTTGAGGGCGCTAACTGTTGTGAACTTTCAAAACGAAAGGCTACGCCTTTTTTAGCCGCTTGAGGGCGTAGCCGTTTTGTTTGTTTTGAATGTTTTATTCTCTCTGCATATTTTGCTTTGTTTGCTCAAGCGAGCTCGGGAGAGCTCGCCCCCATAGAGGGCGCTTGCCCCATAGATATCCCATAGAAAGGAACAAAATAAAGGGTTTTGGCGAAAAAACCGCAGAAAAGTTTTGCGCATTCACACAAATGCGCTACTTTTGCAGCCGTATTCGAGAGGGCATCTCTCATACACCTCCTTGTTTGGGGTATGGTGTAATTGGCAACACTGCAGATTCTGGTCCTGCCTTTCCTGGTTCGAGTCCGGGTACCCCAACAAACAAAGCAATCAATTGAGATGGATTCTCAATTGCCTCAACGGATGGGGTATGGTGTAATTGGCAACACTGCAGATTCTGGTCCTGCCTTTCCTGGTTCGAGTCCGGGTACCCCAACAAACAAAGCAATCAATTGAGATGGATTCTCAATTGCCTCAACGGATGGGGTATGGTGTAATTGGCAACACTGCAGATTCTGGTCCTGCCTTTCCTGGTTCGAGTCCGGGTACCCCAACATTTTTTTTGAATTTTTCCTCCGCTTATATTTGAAATATAAGCGGAGGTTTTTTGTATGTGCAAATCAAAGGTAAGGCATTCACAGCATAGCATTCAGCCTGCCGCCTACCTCGTCTCGTCGGTTTCCGCAAAGAGGTCGTCGAGCAACACTTCGTCGTCGACGATACCGCTGTGCTTGTTTTTCAACACGCCATAGGTTGTAACAAACGTGGTGCGGGTGCTGCATCTCGTTTTAGTTTCGGCGCGGAAAATGGATACACGCTCTCTCAACTTTTGCTCGTAATCCTTGCTGACGGCATAGAGACCGGTAGAAAACTTCATCTCGCAAAGGTTGATGTTGCGGTCGGCCCTTTCTATGACGAGGTCAATCTGTGTGTTGTTCTCCGCAGTGTTGCTGCGCCATGCACTGGCATCGTTGAGTATGCGGTCTATGCCCAAGGTTTTCTTTATCTCGTCCAGGTGGACAAGGGCGAGCAGTTCAAAACTGAAGCCTTGCCAACTTGCCACTTGCTGGCTGCTTGAGAGATGGGTCCACCGCTGCGCATCTTTGCTGTCCGCCCCGTTCACGTACTTGTAAAAGAACAAGGTGTAGAAGTCCTTGATGCGGTAAATGGTGTTGTTCTTTGCATTGCCGTAGCGGGCGTACGGCAAGACAAAGTCGCACAGTTCCAGGTCTGAAAGTATTTTGGTCAGCGCAGCGCCGCCCAATTTTGTCTTTTCCGATATTTCCTTTCTCGTAAACCCTTCTTTCTTTTCGGTAAGCGCCTTGACGACGGACAAATAGTTTTCCGGCCGTTTGAAGAGGGTGGAATACAGTTCGTTGTATTCCATCCTCAACATGGCATGGGCATCGGCGAAAAACAATTCGTCGATGTTGGACAACAGAGACAGATGAGGGTTGAGGAGCGTAAGGTAATAAGGTATGCCGCCCAATATCATATAGCACTGCGCTATTTGGTAGCGGTCCCAATTGAAGCGATGTTCGTCGAGATACTGTTCCACCTCGCGAAGGTGGAACGGACGGAGATATATCTTTTGCGTGATACGGTTGAAGAGGCCGCCCTGGTTGTGGAGTATCTTGTCGACCATCCAGGAGGTTGCCGAACCGCAGGCTATGAAAAGGATGTCGTCGCGCATGGCTGCCCATCCGTTCCAGAAGTTTTCCAGTGCTGAAACGAAGTCGGATTTGGGCGTGTCCATCCAGGGCATTTCGTCGAAGAAGACAACCTTTTTGCCTTTCTTTGCAGAACTTTCCAATGTTCTTTGCAAGCAACTGAACGCTTCGCTCCAATTCTTTGGTTCTGGGGGAAAAGGCGACTTGGAATAACTCTGTACGGCAAGGGCAAATTCCTTGATTTGTTCGTCCTTGGACATGTTGTGCTTGCCTACGAAGGAAAAATCGTAGGTGTCTTTAAAGAAACGTCTTACCAAAAAAGTCTTTCCAATGCGGCGTCGGCCATAAATCACAACGAATTCCGACCGTCCGGAGTCCATACAAACCTGAATCTTAGCTTGTTCCTTATGTCTGCCAATTAGCTTGTCCATACTTGCTTGCTTTAGATAACTTGCCAAAATTAGGGAAAATACGCGGTTTTGGCAAGTTGTTGAAATGAATAACTTGCCAAAACTGCGATTTTTGCGCGGTTTTGGCAAGTTATCGTCTCGCTTATGGGCCGTGTAGAACGCGACGTTTCAAACGTCGCCTCCATAGAGGGCGAAGCTTCGCTTTGGGACTCGCGCAAGCGAGCTCGGGAGAGCTCGCCCCCATCGTTCGCCCCATGCGCTACGCCCTCATCGTTCGCCCTATAGGCTACTTCTGGCTGTTGAGCTTGAGGGCGGTGGTGTCGGCATATTCCTTTTGCAGGCGTACGAGCTCCTTCATGAGGCGCTGCGTCTGCTTCTGCGTGCCGGGCTGTCCGTAGAGGTTGTGCATCTCGTGCGGGTCGTCGTTGAGGTTGTAGAGTTCCCACTCGTTGATGTCGTTGTAGAAATGGATGAGTTTCCAGCCGTCGGACGAACGCACGCCGTAGTGGCGCTTCACGCTGTGCTCGGCGGGATATTCGTAGAAGTGGTAGTAGATGCTCTTGCGCCAGTTTTTCGGGTGCTGGCCCTTGAGGAGCGGAAGGAGCGAAACGCCGTCCATGTCGGCAGGCGTCTTCACGCCGGCGAGGTCGAGGAAGGTGGGGGCGTAGTCGATGTTCTGCACCATCTCCTTGATGTCGCCCTTTGCCTGGAATCCGTCGGGAAGGCGCATGACGAGCGGCGTGTTGAGCGACTCTTCATACATGAAGCGCTTGTCGAACCATCCGTGCTCGCCCATGTAGAATCCCTGGTCGGAGGTGTAGACCACGAGCGTGTTTTCGAGCAGACCGGCCTGCTTGAGGTAGTCGAGCGTGCGGCCCACGTTGTCGTCGAGCGTTTTGAGCACCTTGGCGTAGTCGCGCATGTAGCGCTGATATTTGAACTCGGCGAGGGCGCGGCCCGTGAGGTTGCGGCTGTTGAAGTCGAGGGCGAGCGAGTCGTAGAAGTAGTCGTACTCGGCGCGGTCCTTCGAGGAAAGGCGGCCCACCATGTTGAGGTAGCTTTCGCTCAGGCGCGTTTCGATGCCGGGGCGGTACATCTTGTTGTCGTACACGATGTCCATGTGGTCGTTGTTCTTGATCTCCATCTCCTGTGCGGCAGCGGCGGGTCGGCCTTCGTAGGTGTCGTCGAAGTTGTCGGGGAGGGCGAACGTCTTGTCCTCATACTCGCGGAGGTACTTCATTTCGGGCAGCCAGTCGCGGTGGCAGGCTTTGTGGTGGATGAAGAGGATGAACGGCTTGCTCTTGTCGCGCTTGTGTTCCATCCAGTCGATGGCCTTGTCCGTCACGATGTTCGTCACGTAGCCCGTTTCGCGGGTGGTGGTGCCGTCCATGTTGATGAAGTTGGGGTTGTAGTAGTCGCCCTGTGCGGGAAGAATGTTCCAGTAGTCGAAGCCTGTGGGCTGGCTCACGAGGTGCCATTTGCCCACGATGGCCGTCTGGTAGCCGGCTTGCTGGAGAAGTTTGGGCATGGTCTGCTGCGAACCGTCGAAAATGCCGTGCTCGTTGTTGGTGAACCCGTTTTTGTGGGAATGCTTGCCGGTGAGCATGCAGGCGCGGCTGGGGCCGGAAAGGGAGTTGGCCACGTAGGAGTTGACGAAGCGCACGCCGTCGTTGGCAATGCGGTCGAGGTTGGGGGTCTGTACGAAGCGGTTGTCGTAACAGCTCATCATCTGTGCCGTGTGGTCGTCGGTCATGATGTAGACGATGTTGTAGCGCTGCTGTGCGGCGGCGGCCACGGGAAGAACGGCAAGGGTGAGTGTGGAAAGGAGTTGCTGGTGTTTCATGGGAAAGGAAATGGGGAATGTCAAAGGAATCGTTGTCCGAATTAATCAACAGTTAGGTGCGAAGGCGGGCTGAAAGCCCAGTACAACATAGCCCAGGGCAAGCGAAGCGACACCCTGGGT
>CAVCAV010000131.1:0-7944 GCA_963600165.1 Christensenella sp. UBA1685
ACCCAGGCCGCGTCACTTCGTTCCGTGACCTGGGCTTACGAGTGGTGGCCTTTCAGGCCGCTCGCCGCACAAAGTCCTCTACAGCAAATTGGGTAACTCTTTTTTATATGTTACTGAGTCAAGAATTAGAGAATGAGAGAATTGCTTCGCAACGAATCGTTTCTCCAATTCTTGACTTTTTCTTTTCAAACACAATCCATTCTCCCCAATCTATGAAACATCTGGCAAAACTCTGCATACTTGCACTCGCTGCCACTCCCTGGACCGCCGCGGCGCAAAGCACGGCGGACACCGACAAGGTGAGTTTCCTCGGTTTCGTAGCCTATTCCGACTCCTGGACCGACAGCGGAACGAACAATCCGCAGGGCGGATTCTACACCTTCAGCACCGATGCCGACGAAGGTTTCACCGCTGCAGGCCCCACCGGACGTGTGGAAGGCAACGAAGTGAGTGCCACGTACCACGACAACATGGTGGAACAGGTGAAAGTAAGCGGCTACTGGTACAAATACAGCGTCACCTACAGCCGCACCGACGCCGAAACCTGGAAAGACTCCTCTACCGCCGACCTAGGCAACAAATATGAGGAAGGTGTGGCAGAAGACCTCACCTACGACTACACCACAGGCACCACCTATGCCGTGACCTACAACAAACTCGGCAATTCAGAGAAAGGCTATCTCTGCACCATCAATCCCGAAACGGGTGTCTTCACCCGCATAGCCGCCATCCCCTTCATGCGCACCATTTCCGCCGACAAGGACGGAAAACTCTGGGGCATCGACGGCGGCGGTACGCTCTACACCATCAGCAAGACCGACGGCGCCACCACTGCCATCGGCAAAACAGGCTATACCCCGCAGGAACTCAACCAGAGCGCCACGTTCGACCTCCGCACAGGCCGTCTCTACTGGGCGCTCTACGGATTTGCCGACACCGACACGCAGCACACCACCACCATCTGCGGCATTGTCAGCGTAGACCTCACCACGGGTAAGGGTACACTCGTGCGCGACTTTCCCCGCTACGAACGCATCAGTGCACTCCTTATTAAAGACGCACACCCCGACGCTCCCGCCACTCCGCTCAACCTCCAGGTAGAGCCCGGCGAAGGTTCGTCCATCAAGGGCACCGTAAGTTTCACCCTTCCCACGCAGACCTATTCGCAGCAAGCCGCTCTCAGCGGTACGCTCACCTACGCCGTACGCATCGACGGCGAAGAAGTGGCTACGGGTTCGGGTGCTCCCGGTGAAACGGTGAATGTCGTTTGCGACTACTACAAGGCCGGAACTCACACCACCGACGTATGCTGCACTTCCGGCTCGCTCACCAGTCCGCGCACCTCGTGCACCGACTACATCGGTACCGACTCCCCCGCCGCCCCCACGGGCGTAACCGTTTCGGCCGACGACATGCAGCGCTCCGTGACCATCGCATGGAATGCCGCCACCACCAGTGCCAACGGAGGCTACATCGATCCCTCGAAGGTGACCTACACCGTGACGCGAATGCCCGAAAACACCGTGGTGGCCCGCAACATCTCCGCCACCACGTTTACCGACACGCCAGAAAACGAGCTTCGCCGCCTGCGCTACACCGTCACCGCCACCTACATGCGCCGCGAAAGCGCACGCACCTTCTCCGACTGGGTTCGCGCCGGCATTTCCTACGAAATTCCCTACGTTGAACCCTTCGATGCCGAAGACGACTACAACACCTTCACCGCCGTTGACGCCAACGGCGACGGCAGCGACGACTGGGAAGCACCCTGTTGGAAATACGACGCCACTTACGGTGCAGCCTTCTATTACAATAAAGGTACGCAGACCGCCGACGACTGGCTCATCACACCCCCTCTCGCCTTCAGCGCTGACAAGGTGTACAAACTCACCTTCCAGACCTACGGCTACTATGGCCGCACGAACCATCTGCAAATCAGCCTTGGTGCACAGCCTACGGCCGAGGCCATGTCCGAACCCATTTGGGACCAGGAGTACGTGTCGACCATGAACAGCGTGAAGACCTACTCTGTCTATCTCAACCCCAAAGCCGATACGCGCTACGTGGGCTTCCACAACGTGACGGCCGAGAAGGACCACATGAGCATCGACAACATCTACATTGAAGAAGTAGGTTCAAACCTCGTGCCCGCCACCGTGACCGAAGCCAAGGCCGAAGGCACAGTGGGCAACGTTACGCTCTCCTTCCGTGTGCCCAAGACCGACATGAGCGACAAGGCCATGGAAGGCAACGTCGACGTGAAAATCTACTGCGGCGACGAAACCGAACCTGCCGCCACGCTTTCCGCCATTCCCGGCGAAGCCCTCACCTGGACCGACAAGTGGGCCGCTGCCACGGTAAACTCCTACACGCTTGTCGTGGCCAACGCCTTCGGCGACGGCACCCCCTCCACCGTAAGCATTGACCTGAGCGAAACCGCAGCCGCAGCTCCCGAATCGCTCAAGGCTGAAAACCTCAGCGCCACGGCTGTTCGTCTCACTTGGGAAAAACCGCAAAGCGCAGGCAGCGCTCCTTCGCTCTACAGCGTATACCGCATGTACGACTACGAGAAGACTTGCATTGCCGACAATCTCAGCTCCACCGAGTTCATCGACCTCCACGCCGCCGACGCACTCCCCGACGGCACGCTGCAGGATGTTGTGAGCTACCTCGTCTATGCCTGCAACAGTGCCGGCGAAGGCGAATACGCCCAAACGGCAAAAGTGCCTGTGGGCAAGGCCTACACCTTGCCTTTCGCCGAAACGTGGTACCAGCAGGCCACTGCCAACAACCCCTGGACACTGGAGGGCAACGGCACGGCTTCGTGGATTGTGGAAGGTTACGGTTACGACCCCACCACCCGCGGACAGGACGGCGAAGGCATGGTGAAGTTCACCGTGAACAGCTACACTTCCGCCAACTCGGGTACGGCTTCGTACATCTCCCCCGCCATCGACTTCACTTCGCTCAAGAATCCGAAGGCGCGCTTCTACATCTACCGCCATCCCTCGCTCAGCACCGACCTTTACCTCAAAGTGAGCGTGCGCACCGAGAGCGGCCAGACCGTAGACCTTTCCAATGCCACCTTCGGAGCCTATGCCGAAGAAGCCGGATGGACGGAGTGCAACGTAGACCTCTCGCCCGCTGCCACGCTCTCCCGCGCCTCGCTCGTGTTTACGGGTAGCGGCACCGTGAGCGGACAGAACCTCCACCTCGACAATCTGCTCATCAGCGGCGAAAGCTATGCCACCGACGCTGCAGTGGAAGACTTCACCGTTCCCGCCCAGGTGGTTGCCGGCTATGAGCACGACGTCACCGTGAAGGTGCGCAACAACGGCACGCAAGCGCTCACGGGTGTGCGCGTCAGCGTTTCCGAAAACGGCAAGGCCGTAAGCAGCGAAGTGCTCGACCGCATTGAAGCAGGCGCTTCAGAAGACCTTGTGGTGAACTACGAACCCGCCGAGGCCGGACTTGCCACACTCTCTGCTCTCGTGGAAGTGGCCGGCGACGAACAAAGCGGCAACAACACCCTCTCCATTCCCGTAGTGGTGAAAGAGCCCACGCTTGCCCGTGTTGACGCTCTCCGCGCTGACCTTGCCGACGACCACAGCAAACTTACGCTCTCTTGGGACAAGCCCTACACCACGCCTACTGCACAGTATGTGACCGACGACTTTGAGTCGTACACCGACTTTGCCATCAGCGGCGTTGGCGGATGGACGCTCCACGATGGCGACGGCGTGCTGCCCTTCACTTTCCGCGACAACACGGGAAGTCTCATCGAATGGCCCAACAACACTTCCAACCAGGCCTTCATCGTGTTCAACCCCAACGAAACGGTGCTCGCCGGCTACATCCTCACCCACAGCGGCACGAAGAGCATGGTAAGTTTCGGTTCGCCCTATGCCACCAACGACGACTGGCTCATCTCGCCCCTTCTCAGCGGCAAGCAGCAAGTCATCTCGTTCTACGCCCGCGGCATCGACAGCCAGAAGGCCGCCGAACGCTTCAAGGTGCTCTACTCCGCCACCGACACGGCCGTGACGAGCTTCCACACCGTAAGCGGTCCGAAGCCCCTTTCGGGCGACACCGTGTGGACGCGTTACCGTTTTGCCCTGCCCGAAGGTGCAAAATACTTCGCCGTCCACTACATCGGCCACCAGCAGAGCGGTCTTATGGTGGACGACATTTCCTTTGAAGGCTACTACGACCCCACGGCACAGCCCGACGGCTACGAAGTGCTTCGCAACGGCGAAGTGGTTTCCGAACTCCTTACGGAACCTGCCTTCACCGACGAACTCCCCGAAGGTCTCAGCACCTCGCAGCAGATGACCTATCAGGTGCGCGCCGTCTACGGCAACAACGTGTCCGCGCTCTCCGCGCCTTTCGTCTTCAGCATCGACGGCATCAGCCAGGCTGCCTCTGGCAGTTCCTGGAGTCCCGTTGTCCGCCACGGCATGCTCAGCATTGACGGCCTCGGTACGCAAAGCGCCGCCGTCATCTCTGCCGACGGCCGCCAGGTAGGCACGCTCCGCGAAGGTTCCGCCCTCCGTCTGCCCCACGGCGTATATGTGGTCAACTCACGTGGCCGCAGCGTGAAAGTGGCGCTCTGATACAGGGCTTCATAAATGTAAAAAAGCAAGTTCCGCAGTTTGTGTGCAAACTGCGGAACTTGTTTTGTTTTTGGAAGTGCGGTTTATGTTTGTACGGCCTTTTTGGGAAAATATTTGATAAGGTCAAGCGCAGCGAGTGCCGCCCTCTATGGGGGCGAGCTCTCCCGAGCTCGCTTGCGCGGCACTATAGAGAATCTTTCTTGTCTTCTTTCGTGTTTTTACAAAGCCGAGTTCCTGCAAAATCGTATCCCATTGATTTCCAGTTATGTGCAGTTTCAAAACGAATTCCCCGTTTTGAAACAAAAATTCCAAGCCTTGGAATTTAAATTTCAAGGCTTGGAATTTTTGTTTCAACGCTTGGAATTTTTGCGGGATGTGCTTTGCGAAAGCCGGTGCGGCATGGGCGTGGCGGGCATGAACGGCTTTGTATGATGACGGGGCTGTCGGAGAAACGAAGTCATCGGCCGCATGCCCATTCATATACCGGTTGCACCTTGATGTGCAAGCCGTTTGCCTCTTCCTCCCCATGCTCATGGTCCGTCAGCAAGAGAAGATTGGTGCAGTGCGTCTGTTTGTGGGCCAAGAGCAAACCGCGCAGTTCTCTCTTGCGCGTTTTCTCGTTTGAAATGTCATACGACACTTGTATGCATTGCACCACTTTGTTGCCGTCACACACTACGAAGTCGCACTCCCCAGAACGGTCTTGCAAATAGTAAACGTCCCATCCTTCAATGTAGCATCGGCGCAACAGATGAATCAAAACGATAGTCTCAAGTCGCCATCCCAAGTTTTCTCCCGAAAAAGCATTCTCCCTTTTGTTCATCAGTGCCACATCCGTGGCATATAACTTTTCCTGCGTCAGGCGTGTCTTGCTTTTGGCCGAATATCGCTTCAGCCCGACCAGCAGATAGGCTTGTTTGAGGTGGTCTATGTAGTTCCTTACGGTATGCGGCGATTTGAAACCAAACGCGTCTGCCAAATCTGCAACGGAAGGTATTGTGGGTGACACGTTCAGCAGATGATGGGAAAGGCTCTCAAAGTTGGCGGAAAAGGAGATGCGGTAGCGCTGCTCAATGTCTCTTTTCAGTACATTGTTGACTAAATTGGAAATGTACCTTCTTCCGTCTTTTACCGAAAGCAGTTCTGGAAATCCTCCCTGTTGCATGTAGTGGTCGAACGCGGCTCTGCATTGCGCCACCTCTTTCGTGGTAAGTGCATTGCTTTTCACGTTGGTAACTGCACAGTATTCCTCAAAGGAAAACGGATAGAGCGTAATTTCGCTGCTTCGGCCCGTCAAATGCGTGGCCAGGTCATTGCTGAGGAGTTTGGCGTTGCTGCCCGTAAGCACCACGTGAAGTTTGCTTCGAAGCAGACGGTTGACAAACAGCGGCCATCCCTCTACGTTCTGTACTTCATCCAAGAAAATGTAACGGAAGTCGCCGTAGATTTTATAGAGCACTTCCATTATGTCGTTCAGTTGGTCGGTCCTTAAGGTTGCAAGCCGTTCGTCGTCGAAGTCGATGTAGGCAAAAGGCTTCCCCGTATGGCTCAGCGCTTGATAGCACAACGTGGATTTACCGCAACGGCGAACCCCAACCACCACTTGAGCTTGTGGGCTGCTCAAATCGATGAGTTGCTCCTCGTTTCGGGCGCACAACGGCTCCGTTTGTCGGCTTTCTATTTCGGCTTTTTGGTCACTTAAAACGACTTCTAGTAGCCTCTTGTCTATAACTTCCTGTTTCATAGACGCAAACATACAACAAAAAACGGCACGAACGCCTTATTTCGCAAGTTTTTGTATGTGCGGAGCGCCTTATTTTACAAGTTTATGGGTATTCAGAGCGCCTTATTTTACAAGTTTATGGGTATTCAGAACGCCTTATTTTACAAGTTCTTGGGTATTCAGAACGCCTTATTTTACAAGTTCTTGGGTATTCAGAACGCCTTATTTTACAAGTTCTTGGGTATTCAGAACGCCTTATTTTGCAAAATCGCCAAGAAAAGCGAGCCCGTTAGAGCTCGCTTCCATAGATGCTGTTGTTTAAATATAAACTTCAAGAGCCTTTTGTTCGCATTCTTTGCGGTATCGCCAAAGGTTCATCTTCTGAAGCTTTTGTTGCCTTCCTACCACAGCTTTTCTTACGAGGATGAAAAGCTGCAAATCTTTGAGCAATGAAGATTTGCCCAATACTTCTTGCTCGAAATCCACCTGTTCCGCCACCAACATTTCATGCCGTAAGTAGCGGTCGGCACGGTCCAGAAAATCGGAGTCCAATGTTGTCGTCATGATAGCTGGTATTTACGGAAAGCTTCCAGCACTTTCGCCTTCAGGCTTGCCATGCATTTGTACTTTGCTGTCTTCACCCCGTTTTTGCTGAGATGCTTCTCGCCGCGCGCCACCACAATTTCGTCGAGCGTCATTTTTTTGTAGTAGAACATCGTGAGGATGTCCTTGCAGCGGGGCGGTAAGTCCATCACGCAGCCTGTCACCACCTGTTCGCGCAGCGTGTCGGCCGAGTCGTCGGTACGCACTTCCGACGGCACTTCCAAGAGGTGGCGCACAAACTCGAAGTTTCCTTCCAAAGCCAACCGGTCCGTTCTCACCCATGTGCGGTAGTCGTTTTTGGCAATGTCTATGAGAAACGTCCTGAGGTTGCAATTGAGCAGAAGGGGCGTGCCTTCGCCGTTGCGGCGGTAAATCTTGTTGTCCGCCTTGTAAACGAATATTTTCTTTGTTTCGATTTCCACCCACAGTTTCACGAACGACTGCTGAAAGATGTCGTCCATCAGGTCGACTCGCGAGAATATGCTGCGGTACGCATCCCTGAAATAAATCCGCAGAGAGTTGTAGAACGCTTCCGTAACCTTCTCGTCGCGCTCCTGCATGCGGAGCACGAACTGCTGGTCGGTCATGTCTGCAGCTTTGCTTGTGTCGTTTTGCATAGGTTAAAGGTAGGCTTAGTAGGATTTTCGGTTCTTGTTTGAAAAACTCGGGAAGCAATCTTCCATTTCTGTTTTCTGCTCAAACAAGTTCGTCATGTGTGAATTCTTCTTTATGATGATTAAGGTCATACGAATCAAAGAAGTAACCCTCTTTTGGGAATTTTTTTCAAGAATTCGGTTAAATATGTCGCAAACAGTGGACGAAGGGTAAAGCCTTGAGAGAAGTGGACACGGAAGGGGCGGTGTGCGGAAAGCGCAGTAGGTTTGGCAGAATGGGAGAAACGATGTATTTTTGTGGCAAGTATTGTTTTCCATACACAACGACATCAAGCAAAGGCCATGCGACACACAGAAGAACGATATATCAGCTTGCTCACCGACTTCGGTT
>CAVCAV010000132.1:0-2893 GCA_963600165.1 Christensenella sp. UBA1685
TTGACATTGGCAGATAGTCATAGCATCGTTAATTCACACTAAATCTTGTAGAACCTATTTTTTTACTGATTGAAATATTCATGAGTGAATAAAAAATCAACTTCAAATGCCATCACACCACTACGACATATTCATCAGCTACCGCCGAAACGGTGGTTACGAGACTGCACGTCATTTGTATGACCTATTGGTCCGTGACGGATATTCTGTCAGTTTTGACCAAGACAACCTGATGAACGGAAATTTCAACGAGGCTTTATTGAAGCGTATTGCCGAGTGTAAGGACTTCATCTTGATATGCGACGCCAACGTGTTCAGCGAAACCGTCAAAGAAGACAAGGAGAAAGACTGGCTTTTTAAAGAACTTGCCGAGGCATTGAAACTCAACAAGAACGTCATTCCTATCATGCTGCATGGCTTTACGGAGTTTCCCGAAGGGCTGCCGGACGAAATTGCGAGTGTACGTTACAAAAACGGACCGCAATACGACACCGCATATTTTGACGCTTTCTACGAGCGCTTGAAGCAATTTTTTGTTGAAGCTTCTGCCGACGACAACATTGTCATCAAAGAAACTTCTGAAAAGATGAAAATAAGCCTATTGTTGGAGCACGGGTGGCATTGCTATACTCAAGGCAAATACGACAAAGCCATAGACTACTTTCTTGAAGCTGCCGACATGGGGTCTGCGAATGCCATCAATGCCATAGCCCTCTACTATTTCGAAGGACACGGATACGAACGCAACCTGCAAAAGGCAGCCCAGTGGTTTCGATATGCAGCAGAGATGGGGCATGCCAGTACACAACGCAATTTGGCAGACTGCCTGTTGAAAGGATTGGGAGTAACACCCAACAAGCAGGAAGCATTTGCTTGGTATATGCGAGGAGCCGAAAAAAGAAACTGCAAGTCGCAGTTTATGGTAGGCGAATGCTACGCTAACGGTTGGGGTGTGAAGATGAACCGAGCAAAGGCCGAAGAATGGTACGAGATAGCTGCTTGTCAGGGATATGAACCTGCGAAAGAGAAATTGCAAATAGGGAAATAAGACTTTTCCCGTTTCTCATAGTTGAAGTTTCCGGATTAGACTTTTGCGGCCGCACCCTCTATGGAGGCGACGTTTGGAACGTCGCACACTATATATACGAATGTATCAAGTCCCGGACTTGCGTTTCTGACAAGCAGAACGCAAGTCTTGAACGGGGAGTTGCGGATTGCATTCGGGGCTTCGCTTTGGTTCCTCGCTTATGCGAGCTCGGGAGAGCTCGCCCCCATCGTTCGCTTCCATCGTTCGCTTCAATCGTTCGCTTACATTGTTCTACCCAAAATGACGTTGAAAAGCCGTGTAGAGCGCGACGTTTCAAACGTCGCCTCCATAGAGGGCGCAAACGCGATTCATAGGGGCGCGAGCGACGGGGCGAGCGATGGAGCGAACGATGGGGGCGAAGTCTCCTGACTTCGCATGGGCGAGTGAGGCATTACCTCGCTGAAGTTTCGGATTAAGATTTTGCACTATAGGCCGAGCGGAAATCTAAAAGCCAACTGTGAGAATCCATAAAGTACATCAAGTATACCTTCCAAAAGAAGAAACAATCGCAAGGCCAGAAAAGTTCCGAACCGCAAATTATAGCCGTAAGAATAACAAAAACATCCAATATTGGTACGCAACAACCAGCCAAACAAAAACCTTTTAGATCTTTGCCCTTTGAAGCAATTAAAGCAATTACATCAATCACGCACAACACTATAATTATTAGAAACGAAGCTAAAAGGTGCGGCAAGACTCCGTAAAGAGCCTTTATTCCAAATATCACTCCAACTATCACTCCTACTATCGCTCCAACAATCGCCAACAGCGCAATATTACCAAAATTATCATTGACAAAATCTTTTATTTTGTCTACACAATTGTTTGCGCACTCTTTTATTTTGGAACAAAGCCTTTTGCGGCGTATCTGTCGGAGAGTCTTTCTTGCACCCTTGCTTTGAGCTATTATCTCGCACTTTTTTTGCGACAAATCCTTCCAAAGTGTTCCAAACTCTGTAAGTTGACGCTTAAGGATCATTCTTTCAAGACTCGTCTCTTTGAATGCACCGTCTTTCACGACTGTTACCGATTTGGGCATCGTAAAAGTCTTCAGTGCTGATACGGAAAATGCGCAACGTTCTATTGTGCGCACGCCCGAAGGAAGCGACAGTGTTTGTAAGGAATAACAAGAGCGGAAGCAATTTTCTGGAATCTTGGCGACTCCTTTTTTGCCTTTGAAAGACACCTTCTTTAATTTTCTGCAATATTCGAATGCATTGTTTCCAATCTTTGTAACGGTCTCTGGTATGTCAATGCTTTTAATGGCACTCCCGTAAAAAGCATATTCTTCAATAGCGGTAACTCCTTCGGGAATCGTATATTCCTCCAACGAAGGGTCTATCGCCACCAAGGTCTTCATGCTTTTAGTAAAAAGCGCCTTTCCGTCAGAGACGTACTTCTTGTTCCCTGCCGGAACGAGAAAAGGCTTAAACATAAATGCGGGCTCACGCAATTCACCGTTCTTGTCTTTTCTGTAGATTGCTCCAATCTGATTTGTAAACTTACCTAAACAGCTACGCTGCCCCCCCTAAAAGCAATTACGTCATCGTTTATCCTGCAAGGCAATATAAGATGTTTGATACGGCAACATTCGCTTTCAGAAAGGAACTCGTCATGAAACACCTCTGGGGACAGCGCAATAGAACTGTTCCATTCCAACCTTTCAATGCACATTTTATTGAAGGCACCGTCTCCCACAGATTTCACTCCCGAGGGGATAGTAATGTGACGCAAACAATGGCAAAACGAGAAGGCTTCTTTGCCTATCTGTTTCAACGACTGCGGAAAATTGATGCTCTGCAAGTT
>CAVCAV010000132.1:2903-7938 GCA_963600165.1 Christensenella sp. UBA1685
CTGCAAGTTATAGCAATGCGAGAATGCGCGGTCCTCTATTACCTCTACGGTCGGGGGCAAAACCACCGCCAACAGATTTATGCAATTTTCAAACGCAGAGGCTTCAATGCGCGTGGTTCCATAAGGGACTTCCACAATTGTCAGGTCATTATAATTGTCCAGGACCGCACTTGCATTGTTTATAAATTCATTATATTCCTCTTGTTCCCATTCATCGTAATCAGATCCATCATTATTATACCCTATCGTTTTTGCCAAGCTCTCGGCATCTGCTGGATAAGGAATGACATTATCATAGCTCCAATCTACATAACAGTGATCGACAACACCGTCAAATATATAAAACCAGAACGGAACAATTTCTTCAGAATATTGGCCGTCATTAAATATTTTTTCAAGACACTTGTCCTCATATGCATACCAACCATTACATATAATCGCATGAACATGTTCACTATCATTTGATTTTCGAAAAGTGCAGGCATCATCATCTGATTCTTCTAAATCATATTCCCAGTTGTCTCTTTCCGTTGGATCATCCAAATCGGCCTTGGAAAACACACCCCAAAATTTCAACTTAACGTCCACGACAAAGGATTTTCTCTTGACAATTGGCAAATAAGAGGGACGGGAGTCGACAAGTACTTCGCCGTCTTTGCAGAACAAGCAGTGGTTGTCTGCCAAAGGCGACAGGTCTATTTCTTCCTTGAGCAGAGCATAGGGAAGTTTTATCTCGTCATACTGTGAGAGTTGGTCTTTGTTGGCAATAAATGCCATTATCTCATCATGGGAAGAAGAGGTCAGGTCGATAGTTTTTTCCATTTTTAGGCGTTTGTGTGGTGTTCAAAATAGTTACGCAATTAGGGAGGCCTATTTGATGTGCATTTTTTTAAGAAACGGTTTAGCGCATGAGGGTTGGGGCCGAACGATGGGGGCGAAGACGGGCTGAATCTAAAGTTACATTTTTCGCGCAAGCGAAGTCAGGAGACTTCGCCCCCATAGAAGGCGCAGCCACGCAAAAGCGTCCGTGACGCCGCGCAAGCGAAGTCTGGATACTTCGCCCCCATCGTTCGCCCCCATCGTTCGATCTATAGATATTACCGTCCCAAATAATGTGAGTTGATGTAGGCGGTGAAGGTGTCGCGGTAGAGTTCGCCGATGGGGAGGGAGGTGTTGTCATCGAGGATGACGTGGTTGCGGCTCACTTCCTGTATCTCGTGGAGGTTGACGATGAAGGAGCGGTGAATGCGCATGAAGTCGTTGGGCGAAAGGTGCTCTTCAATCTTCTTCATGGTGAGCAGGGCCATGATGGGGCGCGTCTGGTCTTTGAGGTGGAAACGCAGATAGGAACCCATCGACTCCACATAGCGCACGTCGCGGATGTTTACGCGCACCACCTTGTAGTCTGTCTTAAGATAGATGGCATCGGCGTCGATGGTGGCGTGTGCCACGTTTTCCTCGGAAGGAGCGGCGTCGCCGTCGGCAGAGGCTTTTGCGGGATGCTTGGCACGGATGAGTTCCACCTGTCGGCGCACCTTTTCGGCGGCCTGACGGAATTCGTCCATGGAGAAGGGTTTGAGCAGATAGTGGAGCGCATTGACCTTGAAGCCTTCAAGCGCATATTCCGAGTAGGCGGTGGTGAACACCACGATGGGGGGAGCGAGGAGCGAGCGCACGAAGTCGAGTCCGTTGATGTCGGGCATGTTGATGTCGATGAAAATGGCGTCGATGGCCTCGTTTTCGAGTGCTTCGCGGGCTTCGGCGGCGCTTCCCATGGTGCCGCAGAGTTCGAAGTAGGGTATTTTCTGTATGTACGACGCGAGCTGCTGCAGTGCCAGGGGCTCATCGTCTATGGCAAGTACTTTAATCATGTCTCGTGGTTTTTTCGGTTTGTTGCGTTTGGAGTTTTTCCACCAGCGTGGGCACTTCCAGCACTACGCGGTATGCGCCTTTGGTTTCGTCGACGTGGAATTTGCAGGTGTCGCCGTAGACGAGTTTGATGCGTCGCATGGCGTTTTTCAGTCCCACGCCGCCCTCGTTGCCCGAGGTGCTCTTCTGGTGTTTGCTGTTGTTGCATACGAGCGCCACGCGGTCGCGGCTTTCGTTGGCTTTCACGCTGATGTGGATGTAGGAGTCTTTTGCGGCGCTGACGCCGTGCTTGAATGCATTTTCCACAAAGGTAATGAAAAGAAGCGGAGGAACCACTCCTTCGGGAATATCTTCGTCGATGTCCACGCGGATGTCCACCCGTTTGGGGTAGCGTATGCTCATGAGCTCCACGTAGTTGCGTATGAAGTCGAGTTCCTTGCGGATGGGTATGAACTGGCGTTCGCCGTCGTAGAGGAGGTAGCGCATCATCTTGGAGAGCACGAGCACGGTGTATTTTGCTTCGTCGGGGTCGATGTCAATGAGTGCATGGATGTTGTTGAGCGTGTTCATGAAGAAGTGCGGGTTAATCTGGTATTTCAGATACTGCAGCTGCTGCTCGAGGTTGTTGCGCTCAAGTTCGGTGATGTGCTTGTTGGCATCGTCGCTTTTGAAGAAATACTTCACGCCGACGTTCATGCCGAAGAGCAGCAGCATGATGACCAGCGAGAGGAACTCTCCGCTCTTCGGGAAGAGGGGGAACGGCGGATTGGGGTCGCGTCGGCCGTGCTTTTTCAAGGGGTTGAAATGTTCGCCGTCGGGCTCTTGCATCCGTTGTTCCCCGTTGCGGTCGGAGTGGAGTTTGCGGAATTCGGCGTCGCGCGGGCCGCCCAGTTTGTCGCCTTGCATTTCAAGGGCACGCATGTGCTCGATTCGTTCCATTTCCATCTGGCGGTGGCGGTGGGGCGCCAACAGGCTGCTCAAGCCGTAGAAGGCTCCGAGCATCACCACGATGAGGGAGAGGTAGAGCACGCGCTTGTTGCGGAACACGAGCAGCGGCGCCACGAACCAGTCGTGGATGGTGAAGCAGATGAAGAACGACACGACGAACGACCATATGTGGAGAATTTCGCTCCAGGGTATCTGATGGGACGTGTTGGCTCCGTCTGCCGCGTGGAACGTGGAGGTTGCCACGGGGAAGAGGAACACCATCATCCAGATGAGTGCATAGAACACTTCTTCTTTTCGTTTCAGATACTTGAACATGGGGGATTTACGTTTCGTGGTTGTGCCTGCTGCAGAGGGCGTCGGTCCATCTCTAAAGCCCTCCCTCAGGATGGTTGCAAAGGTATGCATTGAATATGCAACGCACAAAAAATATACACATACCACATTGTTTTGGACACGGAACGGGCAAAGCCTCCGCCGATGGGAAAAACCACGGGCCGCTGCTCTCACGAGTGGCGGCCCGAGTTATGGCAAACAATACCGATTTTGCCATACATGGAATATTCAGTTCTATGGTAACCTGCGCTTCGTTCGGGCGGAGGTATTGGCGTATGAAGAGATAAAAAGTAAAAGGCAGGTGCCGGCGTGGCCGGGCGGTCTGTCCTGTTGGGCAGCGTCCTGCACGGTCTCGCGTTGCCTGCCTTTTTTATGTGGACAAGGGAGAATCTGTTCTGTTTACTTCAGCTTCTTGAAGCCGTAGCGTGCTTCGCTGCCGAGTTCTTCTTCGATGCGGAGGAGCTGGTTGTATTTTGCCATGCGGTCGGTGCGGCTCATGGAACCCGTCTTGATCTGGCCGGAGTTGGTGGCTACGGCAATGTCGGCAATGGTGGTGTCTTCCGTTTCGCCGGAGCGGTGTGAGGTGACGGTGTTGTAGCCGTGGCGGTGCGCCATTTCAATGGCTTCGAGCGTTTCGGTGAGCGAACCTATTTGGTTTACCTTGATGAGGATGGCGTTGCCGGCACCCATTTCAATGCCTTTCTGGAGGAAGCGCGTGTTGGTGACGAAGAGGTCGTCGCCCACGAGCTGGCAGCGCGAACCGATGGCGGCGGTGAGTTTCACCCAGCCTTCCCAGTCGTTCTCGTCGAGGCCGTCCTCGATGGAGTCGATGGGATATTTCGTGATGAGTTCTTCGAGGAATTTGATCTGCTCGTCGCCGCTGAGCTTCTTTCCGTTGGGGTCTTTGGGCATGCCGTCCTTGAGGTGGGAGTAGTCGTAGTAGTACTTTCCGTCTTCCACAACGGCAAACTCCGATGCTGCGCAGTCCATGGCAATGCGGATGTCGTCGCCGGGACGGTAGCCGGCATCCTTCGTGGCCTGCACGATGCTTTCGAGGGCGTCTTCAATGCCGTCGAGCTTCGGTGCGAAGCCGCCTTCGTCGCCCACTGCCGTGGAGAGGCCGCGCTTCTTGAGGAGCTTCTGGAGAGCGTGGAACACTTCGGCACCCATGCGGATGGCTTCGCGTTCGCTCGTGGCACCCACGGGACGTATCATGAACTCCTGGAAGGCGATGGGAGCGTCGGAGTGTGCGCCGCCGTTGATGATGTTCATCATGGGCACGGGGAGCGTATAGGTGTTGGCACCGCCGATGTAGCGGTAGAGGGGGATGTTCAGACACTTTGCGGCAGTTTGCGCTGCTGCGAGCGACACGCCGAGGATGGCATTGGCACCGAGTTTCGACTTGGTGGGAGTGCCGTCAATTTCGAGCATCTTGTAGTCGATGCCGCGCTGGTCGAGCACGTTCCATCCCTTGAGGGCGGGAGCAATGACGTCGTTGACGTTGGCTACGGCTTTGAGCACGCCTTTTCCGCAGTAGCGGTTCTTGTCGCCGTCGCGGAGTTCGAGGGCTTCGTTCTCACCGGTCGATGCGCCTGAGGGCACGGAGGCACGGCCTGTAACGCCGTTGTCGGTGGTGATTTCTACTTCTACTGTGGGATTGCCGCGCGAGTCGAGGATTTCGCGGGCATGGATTTTTTCGATTTTCATTGCTGCTGTTGTTTTGCTTTAGGTTCTTCTTGTGCTTGCCTTGTGCAGGCGGGCTGCACTTCGGTTTTGCGATTGCAAAGTTACGCAGGGTGCGGGTTGGGTTTTATCACCACAATTGGTGATTTGCAGGCGCGCGTCCTTAGTGGGGAGGGGATGTGGGGTAACCATGGGGAGGGGG
>CAVCAV010000133.1:0-7937 GCA_963600165.1 Christensenella sp. UBA1685
GCGAAGTCTCCTGACTTCGCAGGGCGAAAAAGGAAACTATGAGGGTATGGAGGGGAGGATGCCGTGTAGAGCGCGACGTTTCAAACGTCGCCTCCATGGAGGGGGAATGTCGTGTAGAGCGCGAAGTCAGGAGACTTCGCCCCCATCGTTCGCCCCATCGTTCGCCTCCATCGTTTGCTTATTGCAAATTGGGAACGTAGAACATGCGGGCCTGGAGGCGGGCCTGTGCGTTGAGGGTGCTTACGAAACGCATGGGAGCGTAGTAGACGCCGAGCGTGGTCTTGAGTTTCTCTTCGAGATAGTCCTTCTGGGTGGTTTCGGCGAGGAACTGGTCGGTCCACGAAGCCTTTTCGGGACATGACGTTACGGCGTAGTCCTTCACCTTGGCTCGCTTGGCGGCTTCGGCGATGGCATCGTCGAGCGTACCCAAACGGTCCACGAGTTTGATGCCGAGTGCCTGACGGCCCGTCCATACGCGGCCCTGGGCAATCTTGTCAACGTCCTCAGCCTTCATTTTGCGGCCGTCGGCCACGCGGGAGAGGAACTGGCGGTAACCGTTGTTCACGTAAGTCTGCATGGCGGCAGCTTCCTGGGCGTTGAAGGCACGGCCCTGAGCGCCGAAGTCAGAAGCGGCGTTGGTCTTCACCACGTCGAAGTGCAGACCCAGTTTTTCGGTGAGCAAGCCCGAAGCGTCGGGAATCATGCCGAAGATGCCGATGGAACCCGTGAGCGTGGTGGGTTCGGCAATGATGTAGTCGGCACCGCAGGACATGTAGTAACCGCCCGAAGCAGCCAGGCCGCCCATGGAAACCACCACAGGTTTCTTCTTCTTGAGCAACTGGATGGCACGCCACATCTGTTCGGATGCATAAGCGCTGCCGCCGCCCGAGTTGATACGGAGCACCACGGCCTTTACGTTGTCGTCAGAAGCAAGGCGGTCGAGGTCTTCCACCACTTTTTGGCCAACAATCTGTTCGCCCTGGGCGGGGTTGGAAGCCACTTCGTCCACGATGTCGCCTTCGGCATAGTAGACAGCAATTTCGTCGTCGCTGCTCTTCTGCTCGTCAAGCTTGGCGAGTTCTTCCGTGCTGATGAAGTTCACGCTTTCTTTTGCCGTGAGTTTGCGGAGCACGTCGCGCACGCCGTCAATGTAGGAGAGCGAGTCCACGAGGTGCATGTTGACATATTCTTTCGACTCGGCGAGCACGGCGTAGCGGTCGGCATAGCTGTTGAGGCTGTCGACGGAGAGTTTGCGCGAAGCTGCCACGTCGTTGCAGATGCTCGACCAGATGTCGCTGACGTACGACTGCACCTGCTGGCGGTTGGCATCGCTCATGCTGGTGAGGATGAAGGGTTCTACGGCACTCTTGTACGTACCCACCTTGAACACCTGCATCTTCACGCCCACCTTGTTGAGGAGGTCGGTGTAGAAAATGGGCTGCGAGGCGATACCGTGCCAGTCGAGCATGCCGTTGGGGTTGAGGAGCACCTTGTCGGCGGTGGAGGCAATGTAGTAGGAACCTTGGGTGTAGGTGTCGGCATACGACACGATGAACTTCTTGCTCGTCTTGAAGTCGACGAGAGCTTTGCGGAGTTCTTCGAGCGAAGCGAAGTCGGCGCCGAGTGCACCGCCTTCTATATAGATGCCTTTGATTTTGTCGTTGGTCTTGGCCACGCGGATGGCCTTGAGCATGTCGTCGAGCCCCTGCTTGTCAGCGATGCCCGACTTGAAGATTTTGGCGAACGGATTGTTCTGCGCACGTTCGTTGAGGGTGCCGTTGAGGTCGATGCGCAGCACGGTGCCGTCTTTGACGGAGGGCTTGGAATCCGACGCGGCGGCCATCGAAGCCAGCATGGCAAAGCTTACGATGCCGAAGAATACGAGCACGCACACGATGCCGAGCATGGAGGCAAGGGTGAATTTGAAGAATTGTTTCATGTGTTGGTATTTTTCTATGTGAATATTGGCGTGTGTGCGCGGTTGTTGGTGTGCAGCACACGTTTATGGAGAAGAGATGCTGACGGGGTAGGGGGACGGGCGGTGAAGGTTTGCGAAGTACGCGCAAGCGAAGTCAGGAGACTTCGCCCCCATACGCTACCACTCAATGTCCACTTCCACGGGGCAGTGGTCGGAGCCGAACACCTCGTTATGGATGCTTGCGGCGGTGAGTTTGTCCTTCAGGCGGTCCGACACGAGGAAGTAGTCGATGCGCCACCCGGCGTTCTTTTCGCGTGCGTGGAAACGGTACGACCACCACGAGTACATGCCTTCCGCCGTGGGGAAGAAGTGGCGGAACGTGTCGGTGAATCCGGCTTCGAGGAGTGTGGAAAACTTTGCGCGCTCCTCGTCGGTGAAACCAGCATTGCGGCGGTTCGTCTTCGGATTCTTGAGGTCGATTTCCTCGTGCGCCACGTTCATGTCGCCGCACACCACCACGGGCTTCTTTCGGTCGAGTTGCAGAAGATAGTTGCGGAACGCGTCGTCCCAGTTCATGCGGTAGTCGAGGCGGCGCAGACCGTCTTGCGAGTTGGGCGTGTAGACCGTGACGAGGAAAAACTCTTCCATCTCCAGCGTCACCACGCGTCCTTCGTGGTCGTGCTCTTCTATGCCCAGACCGTAGGTCACGTTGAGCGGTTTGTGGCGGGTGAAGACGGCCGTGCCCGAATAGCCTTTCTTTTCGGCGTAGTTCCAGTACGACTCATAGCCCTCAAACGCCATGTCGAGTTGTCCGGCCTGCATCTTCGTTTCCTGCAGGCAGAAGAAGTCGGCGTCGAGTTGGCGGAAAGCGTCGCGAAAGCCTTTACCGTCGCAGGCACGCAGTCCGTTGACGTTCCAAGAGATGAATTTCATTTGTTTGACGATTGTTAAGCAAGCAAATATAGCAACTAAAAATGGAATGCGGACGATATGTCTTTTTTTTCTTAACTTTGCTGCGTATTGATAATTGTTTTAATACCCAACCCCGCATTATCCTAATGAAAAAATCGATAGCCGCCCTTGCCGTTTGTGTTCTTGGCCTTTTGAGTCTGCAACTTCACGCCCAGCCCCGTGTACACTTTGAACAACAGACGCAGGAACTCGGCACCCTCCTTTGGCAGACGCCCCGAACCGTCGGTTTTCCCTTTACCAACAAGAGCACTTCCGCTGTGCGCATTAAGAAAGTGCGCACCGACTGCGGCTGCACCAAGGCCGAATGGCCCAAAACGAGCATCGAACCCGGCGGCAGCGGCAAAATCACCGTGACCTACGATGCCGAACTCCTCGGCCATTTCAATAAAGGTATAGCCGTCTACACCGATGCCGACTCCGTGCCCTATATGCTCAACGTCATCGGTCAGGTGGCCATGACGCAGACGAAGCCCACCGAAGAATACCTCTTCAAGGTAGGCGACTACTACTTGAGTACCGACAACATTGAGTTCGACGACGTCAACCGCGGCGACCAGCCCACCTATGTGCTCAGCATCTTCAACGGCAGCAAGAAGTCGTTCCATCCCGAGCTGATGCACCTGCCGAAATACCTCTCCGCCAAAGCCGACCCCGAAGTGATTCGTCCGGGTAGGGTGGGGCGCATGCTCCTTACGCTCAACAGTCACTATGTGCCCGCCATGGGTCTTACGCAGAGCAACATCTATCTGAGCCGTTTCATGGGCGACCGCGTGAGCAAGGAAACGGAAATCAACGTGTCCGTCACCCTTCTTCCCGACTTTATCGACACCCCCTCGCAGCTTGCCCTCGCTCCCGTGGCGAAGATCGACAGCACGTCCATCACCATCGGTCCGCTCGCCAAGAACAAGAAGGCCAAGGGTGAACTCTTGTTGGCCAACACGGGCAAGACACCCCTCATTGTCAGTGCCCTCCAGGTTTACAACCCCGGCATCAGCGTGAGCCTTAGCAAGCGCCGCATCATGCCCGGCGAGAGCGAGAAACTGAAGATTACCGTCAACGCCAACAATACCTACTTCAAAGGCCGCCGCCGCATTCTGCTCATCACCAACGACCCGACAAATCCGAAGATGGTCATTGACGTGATTGTGAGGCAGTAGGGGGCGCGGGGCTTCGCTTCGCTAATGTGCAAATGTGCAGATGTGCAAATGTGTAAATGAGCTGCGCCTAATGGGCTAACATGGGGGGCGCTTCGCGAATGTGCAGATGTGCAAATATGCAAATGAGCTGCGCCTTTATGAGCGAACGATGGGGGCGAGCTCTCCCGAGCTCGCTTGCGCGGCTTCGCCTTCTGTGGAGGCGACGTTTGAAACGTCGCGCTCTACACGGCGCTTTGTAAATATGCAAAGAAGCTTGTGCTCCCATAGGCGCAGTAAAAATGCCAAGGCATGGTGTGGGAAATGCAAGGCACGCCGTGTAGAACGCGACGTTTCAAACGTCGCCTCCATAGAGGGTGCACGCCGTGTAGAGCGCGAAGTCAGGAGACTTCGCCCCCATCGTTCGTTTGAACTGTTTTCTAATTACCCAATCGTAAGAATTTGCTACGTACCCAAAACGTTGGGCTCGTAGCAAATTCTTTGCGTTTGTTAGCATTTTATCCTTGCAGATATTTTGGTACAAACACTCGCTTTCGCGCGTACGCGTACGCGCGTAATTCACCGAAGTTTGTACATGTTGCTGTCAGCCTTCAGCTCTAGGGATTGATGTGTGTTGTATGTCTTTGAGTATAAGACTAATGGGCTTGTGGTTTGCGCTGACAGTAAAAAATCGGCAAGGGGTAATTATTCGTCAAAATGGAGAAATTTCGGTCTTCGGCCCATGTTGACGGTAAAGGCTTAATAAAGCAAAACATCTGTATACGTTTCTTGTTACTGTCAGGCTTTATGCGTCCTCTATGGAGGCGACGTTAAGCGTCGCTTTGTAAAATTCTGTCCGTTATGCGAAGTCAGGAGACTTCGCCCCCATGCGCTTGCGCCCTCAAAGTGCAGTGTAGAACGCGACGTTTCAAACGTCGCCCCCATAGAAGGTGAGAAGCCGCGCAGCGAAGTCGAGAGACTTCGCCCCCATGCGCTACGCGCCATATGCGGCACAAGGTGTACTTCATTTGCACATTTGCACATTCGCGAAGCGGAGTGAAGGCTGACAGCAGTATGCACAAACTTCGGTGTATGCGCGAGCGCGCGTGTTTTTCCTCTTTGTTTGCCCCTTTTCCCGCCCCAAACGCCCCTTCTGACCTATATTTACCCCCTAATGCCGAATTTGTGGTTTGCCTTTGTTTACTTTTATTGCTACTTTTGCCATGTAAAACAAGCAATTGCGCATGGTTGCTCGTTCCAAACACACCCCTGCGGCTTCCAATGCCGCACATTTTCCAGCCAAAATACTTGACACAAACCCTTCAGCCATGAACCTCCCGAAGAACTGCCTCACTTCGTTGCTCTTTGCAGGCGCCGCCGTATTGTCCGTCCCCCTTCATGCCCAAAGCATCGAAGGCGCCGACACCGTTCGCCATTTCCAGTCGAACGGCAATCCCATCATCACCCACGAATACACCTGCGACCCCGCCACCATGGTGAAAGGCGACACCCTCTGGCTCTACACCGGTCACGACTTTGCCGGCAACCAGAAAGGCTACAAGCTCAAGGACTGGAAAGTCTATTCCACCACCGACCTTACCCACTGGACCGAATATCCCACGCCCCTCCGCATAGAGGACTTCAAGTGGGACCGCAACGGTGCCGCCTACGCCGCACAGACCATAGAGCGCAACGGCAAGTATTACTTCTACATGAGCACCAACTGCTGCGGCATCGGCGTGGCTGTGGCCGACCGCCCCGAAGGACCCTTCCACGACGCCCTGGGTCATGCCCTCGTCACCCCCGCCGACTGCAAGGGCGCCACCCATTCGTGGGTGTGCATCGACCCCGCCGTGTTCATCGACGACGACGGCCAGGCCTGGCTCTACTGGGGCAACGGCTTCTGCTACTGCGTAAGGCTCAAGAAAAACATGATAGAAACCGAAGGCGAGATCAAGCGCATCGACATCCCCGGCGGCAAGTATGAAGAAGCACCCTGGGTGCATAAGCGCGGTGGCAAGTACTACCTTACCTACGCCACCGGTTTTCCCGAAAAACTCGCCTACGCCATGGCCGACCGCCCCGACGGACCTTACGAATACAAAGGTCTGCTCACCGAAACCGCCGGCAACAGCAACACCATCCATCCCGCCATCACCGAGTTTCGCGGCCAGTGGATACTCTTCTACCACAACGGCGCCCTCGAGCGCGAAGGCGGCAGCTACAGCCGCAGCGTGTGTGCCGACTATCTCCACTACCGCCAGGACGGCACCATGGAGCGCGTGGAGATGACCACCGAAGGCGTGGACCGCGACTACGTGCCTTTCGACAACAAAAACAATCCCGCCCTCCGCGGCTACTATGCCGACCCCGAGGTGATGTATTCCCACAAAACCGGACGCTACTACATCTATCCCACCTCCGACGGCTTTGACGGCTGGAGCGGCTACTTCTTCAAGACCTTCTCCAGCGCCGACCTCAAGGAGTGGCGCGACGAAGGCACCATCCTCGACTTCCGCAAGGACCTCTCCTGGGCCAACGACTACGCCTGGGCACCCTGCATCATAGAGCGTGCCTACACCAAGGGTAAAGGCAAGAAGGCACGCACCGATTACAAGTATTTCTACTACTACTCTGCCGACAAACAAATAGGCGTGGCTGTGGCCGACAGCCCCGAAGGTCCCTTCCGCGACCCGTTGGGCAAACCCCTCGTGAAGGGACACCCCAAAGGCCAGACCTGGGGGCAGGAAATCGACCCCGACGTGTTCTGCGACCCGCAGACCGGCAAGTACTACCTCTACTGGGGCAACGGCTACATGGCCGGTGTGGAGCTCCACGACGACATGACGTCCTTCGACGCCGACTCCGTGCGCGTGCTCACCCCCTGCCGCTCCTACAACGAGGGCACCTACGTGTTCTACCGCAACGGCAAGTACTACTTCCTGTGGTCGGAAAACGACACGCGCGACCCCAACTACCGCGTTTGCTACGGCATGGCCACCTCGCCCCTCGGCCCCATCACCATACCCGCCAACAACTGCATACTCAGCCAGCGTCCCGACAAGGGCATCTACGGCACGGGCCACAACTCCGTCATCCAGCTTGAAGGCACCGACGAGTGGCGCATCGTCTACCACCGTTTCCACCGCCCCAACGCCGTGAAGATGGCCAACGGCGCCGCCGGCTACAACCGCGAAGTGTGCATCGACAAGCTCGAGTTCAACGCCGACGGCACCATCCGCCCCGTGGAGCCGACGCTGTGACGCTTCGCTTCGCTCAGCGAATGTGCAAATGTGCAAATATGCAAATGTGCAAATGAGGGATGCCTTGAGCGCAATGTGCACCCTCTGTGGAGGCGACGTTTAAAACGTCGCGCTCTACACGGCACGGCGCTTCGCGAATGTGCAAATGTGCAAATATACAAATGTGCAAATAACCTTTGCCACAAACCTCCCCCACCCAACATCCGAACAACAAATACCTCTATACAAATGAAACTTACCACCCTCTTCTCGGCACTTGCCCTTGCCGGAGCCACGTTGCTCCCCCTCCAGTCGCAAGCCGCCGTGACCGTACAGGCCCCTGCCGACAAAGGCACCTTCGTGGCAGGCAAAGGCTCCTTCATGCTCAACGGCAAACCCTTCGTGGTGAAAGCCGCCGAACTCCATTATCCCCGTATCCCCAAACCCTATTGGGACAACCGCATAAAGCTCTGCAAGGCCCTCGGCATGAACACCGTGTGTCTCTACGTCTTTTGGAACGCCCATGAGCCCCAGCCCGACCAGTACGACTTCACCGGTCAGAACGACCTCGCCGAGTTCATCCGCCTTTGTCAGAAAAACGGCATGTACGTCATTCTCCGTCCCGGACCCTACGTCTGTGCCGAATGGGAAATGGGCGGTCTGCCCTGGTGG